>JABFVJ010000336.1 GCA_013362835.1 Nonomuraea sp.
CGGGCTCGGTCCAGGCGGCGTAGACGTGCTCGCGGGGGGCGTCGAAGGTGCGGACGATGTCGTACTGCGCGGTCTGTGTCATGTCTCCAGGATGCGGGGGCGGCCTTACGGTCCTCTTCTCATGGCCTTACGGAGATCCGGCGCGCCGGGCGTACGACAGCGGCCAGGGCGTACCGGCCGGCGTCGTCGCGGTAGGTGGACTCCGTGACGGTGAAACCGGCCTCCTCGACGCGCTCGCGCAGCTCGGCCTCGGTGAACGGGACGAAGTCGAGCGGGTAGCGGTGATGGGTGACCGGGCCGTCCCCGGACTCCAGCAGGAAGACGACCTCGGCCTGGATCGGCGGGCCGGACTCGGGAGGGAACGTCCAGACGTACACGCACAACGAGCGCACGCCGTCGCGGCGCAGGAACGCGTCGGCGGTGACGATCCTCGGCCGTTCGCGCAGCAGCAGCTCCCAGTTGCGGGAGTCGACGATCAGGGTGCCGTCCGGCGTCAGCGCCCGCCGCATGCCCCGGAGCGCGGCCACCATGGCCGCGCGCGACCCGGTGTGGACGAGCGAGTTGCCGAGACAGAGCACCACGTCGAACGGCGCGGGCAGCGGCCCCGGCAGGTCCTGCCACAGGCAGGTCGCGAACTCCACGCCCGGCACCCTGCGGCGGGCCTCCTCGACCATGGCGGCGCTGCCGTCGGAGCCGGACACCCGCAGGCCGCGCCCGGCCAGGGCCATCGCGTCGGTGCCGATGCCGCACGCGCAGTCGAGCAGGGACGCCCCCGGCGGCAGGGCGGCCACCACGGCTTCGATCAGGCGTTCGCTGCCCGGAGAGGTGGCCCCGAGCGCGCCGGGAGGCGTGACGACCCGGTCGGGGAAGATCCAGTGGTAGTCGGCGGCGAGGTCGCGGTAATGGTCCCGCATACCGTGATCGTCGCACGGGAGACGGCCACGGTCCACGCCCGTGTGGCAGGGTGGGAGCCATGCGGATCATCCGTGCCACGACGGTGCTCACCGGGCGTCCCGGAGAGGTGATCGCCGACGGTGAGGTGCTGATCGACGGCTCGCGGATCGTCTCGGTCGGTCCGCGCGGCAGCGCCGGCGAGGCCCCGCAGATGCTCGACCTGCGCGGCCACACGCTCCTGCCCGGCCTGGTCGACGCGCACGTGCATCTGGGGTTCGACGCCACGGTCGACCCGGTGACGGGGCGGAGCGCCGAGAGCGACGGCCGCCTGCTGCTGCGCATGGCCGAGAACGCCAGAAAGCTCGTCTCGGCCGGCGTGACCACCGCGCGCGACCTCGGCGGGCGCGGCTTCCTCGACCTCGCCCTGCGCGACGCGATCGAGGAGGGCCTCGCCGTCGGCCCCCACCTGGTCGCCGCGACCCGGCCGATCACGGTCACCGGCGGCCACTGCTGGTACATGGGCGGCGAGGCCGACGACGAGCCGTCGGTCCGCCGCGTGGCCAGGGAGAACCTCCGGGCGGGCGCCGACTGCCTCAAGGTGATGGCCTCCGGGGGCGAGATGTCGCCCGGCTCGGTGCCGAGCTGGCGGGCCCAATACTCCGCCGGGCTGATCCGGGTGGCCGTGGAGGAGGCGCTGACGCGCGGCAAGACCGTCGCCGCCCACGCCCACGCCCCCGACTCGATCGCCAACGCGCTGGAGGCCGGGGTCACCACGATCGAGCACTGCACGTTCCACACCCCCGACGGCCCCGCGTACGACGAGCGGCTGGCCGAGCGCATCGCCGCGAGCGGCACGTACGTGTGCCCGACCGTCCACGGGCAGTTCTGGGGCCTGCGGGCGCTGATCGGCGCCGAGCCGATGGACCGCTGGCTCGGCCTGGTCGCCACGATGCGCGAGGCCGGGATCAAGCTCGTCGCGGGCACCGACACCGGGTTCGCCATCGCCGGGCTCGACAAGCGCACCGACGACTACGTGTCCGGGCTGGAGGTCTTCGCCGAGGCCGGGTTCGGCAACGCCGAGATCGTCGAGCTGGCCACCGTTCTCGCCGCCGAGGCGTGCGGCGTCGGCGCGGTGACCGGCGTGCTGGAGGCGGGCAGGCGCGCCGACCTCATCGCGGTGCGCGGCAACCCCCTCGACCGCCTGTCCGACCTGCGCCAACTCGAACTCGTCCTGGTCGGCGGCCGCTCGGTCGCCCAGAAGGACGTCGACACCGTGACCTCGTCGGTCGGCTGAGCCGAAGGAGAACGTATGCTGCCCTGGTCCGCCGACCTGGCCGGACGCCTCGACCACAACGTCGTCGACAGCGCGTTGCTGCGTGGCAACCCGCTGGGCGACCCGCACGAGCGTCCGCTGCTGGTGTACGTCCCGCCCGGCTACGACGCCGAGCCCGACCGGCGCTACCCGGCCGTCTACGTGCTGCTCGGCTACACCGGACATGTCGGCATGTGGTTCAACCGGACGCCGTTCCGGCAGCCGTACCCCGAGCTCGCCGACGCCGTGTTCGCCTCCGGGAGCGCGCCGCCCGCGATCGTCGTCTACGTCGACGCCTGGACCGCGCTCGGCGGCAGCCAATACCTCGACTCGCCCGGCACCGGCCGCTACCACTCCTACCTGCGCGACGAGGTCGTGCCGTTCGTGGACGCCCGCTACCGGACGATCGCCGGCCGCGACCACCGGGCCATCACCGGCAAGTCCAGCGGCGGCTACGGCGCCATGGTCACCGCGATGCTCGCGCCCGACGTGTTCGGCGCGCTCGCCACGCACGCCGGCGACGGGTTGTTCGAGGTCAGCAACAGGAACGCGTTCCCCGACCTGGCCCGCAGGCTGCGCGACTCCTACGACGGCTCCTACGACGCCTTCCTCGCCGACCTGCGCGGCAGGATCCCCGGCACCAAGGAAGGCGACTTCGACCTCCTGGAGATGTACGCCTACTCGGCGGCGTACTCGGCCGACGACGACGGCACCGTACACGTGCCGTTCGACGACACGGGGGCGGTGATCCCCGAGGTGTGGCGGCGCTGGCTCGACCGCGACCCGGTGCTCATGGCCGCCGAGCCCCGCTACGCCGAGGCGCTGCGCTCGATGCGGGCCATCTGGGTGGACGCCGGCAACCGCGACGAGTACTACCTGGACCTCGCCGCGACCGCGTTCCGGCGGGCGCTGGGGGCGGCGGGCGTACCGGACGAACGGGTCTACTTCGAGCTGTTCGACGCGGGCCACGGCGCGATCGAGTACCGCTACCCGCTCGCCCTGGCCTGGCTGGCGCACCGCCTGAATGTCTCCACATAAGTGGAGACGAATCTGCACAACTGATCCCTACCCTCGGAGGGCATGAAGCGGCGTACGCCCCCCTGGGCCCTCCTGTTGTGGACGTGCCTGCCGGCCCTGCTGCTGGTCGCCCTGGCCGTGCACTCCGGCTGGCCGGCCGCCGCCGACCTGTGGCTGCTCGCGCCCGTCGCCGAGCTCGTCGCCCGCTGCGTGTCCCTCCTGCTGTACGGGTCCGCCCGAGGGCCGGCCGCGCGCTAGGCTGCCGCCTGTGGAGTTGAAGGAGCAGGTACGCGAGCTGCGTGCCCAGGGCAAGTCCCCCAAGGAGATCGCCAGGGCGCTCAAGGTGCCGCCGTCGGTCGTCGCGCCCCTCGTGCGCGCCATCGCCGCCGAGGGCGCCGGGTCCGGCGAGCCCGAGGTGGTCGGCTGCTGGACGAACGTCGGCTGGAGCGCCGGGCTGGGCGTCGACCCGTCCCGGGGCTGGACCGACGAGGCGCCCGAGTCCGGCGCGGGCGGCATGGTGTGCGTGCTGGTCGCCCGCCGCCACACCTGGGACAAGATGACCGTCTGCGGCTACCTCGCCGACGTCTACTGCCTCGGCGTGAAGAACACCATCGGCCCCGACGTGCTCGACGAGCGCGAGCTGCGCAGGTTCCGCGAATACTTCTTCGGCGAGTACCAGGGCTACCAGGAGGTGCCGATCGAGCTGGCCCGGCACCTGGTCTTCGGCGCCGCCGACTACGCCCGCACGCTCGGCTTCGAGCCCCACGAGGACTTCGCGCCGGTCGCCGGCCTGCTCGGCGAGTGGGAGGGCGACTCGGCGATCACCTTCGGCCGCGACGGCAGGCCCTTCTACGTCCAGGGCCCCCACGACGACCCCGGCAAGGTCCTGCGCATCCTCCGCCGCACCCTCACCGACGACCAGTTCGACTCCTTCATCGAAGACCCGTCACCCGCATCGTGACGTTCAGGCGGCCGGAGGCCAGGCCGGTGGCGGGATCGCCGGTGCCCGGGTAGACCTTCGGCACGCCGTGGTAGGCGAAGCGCGACGGCCCCCCGAACACGAACAGGTCACCCGAGGCCAGCTCGACGTCCGTGTACGGCTTCCCGCGCGTCTCGGTGTTCCCGAACCGGAACAGGCACGTGTCGCCGATGCTCAGCGACACCACCGGGGCGTCCGAACGTTCGTCCTTGTCCTGGTGCATGCCCATCCTGGCCTCGGCGTCGTAGAAGTTGACCAGGGCCGTGTCGGGGGCGTAGTCGTCGCTCGGGCGGCCGTAGGCGTGTCCGAGCGCGCGGCGGCCGAGGTCGCCGAGCCAGGTGGGGAAGGCGGCGACCGCGCGGCCGTTCACGTCGTGGGCGAGGCGGGTGTACCGGTAGGGCTGCCAGTGCCAGCCGACGCAGACCGTACGCACCGACATCACGCCGCCCCGGGGCAGGACGGTGTGCCGGATCGGCACCGGGCCCGTCGCCCAGGCGCGGCAGGCGGCCACGAGGTGCCGCTGCTCGTCGAGGGTCAGCCAGCCGGGGACGTGGACCGCGCCGGGCGCGATCTCCCGCATGGGCAGGGGGATCACGATGGTTCCCAGTGGATTAGGTTTCTTCCTATTCGCCATGCTTGGCCGTTTCTGTCGGCTCCGCGCATGCCTTCCAGTGTCCCAGGCGGGGTCAGGGCGACGGCCCCGGCCGTGGACGCGAAGCCGTACGTACGGGCCGGGTCCCAGTCGGTGCTGCGCCGCAGCCGTTCGCTCATCCCGGCCCAGCCGCGCGGCGCGCCCGCGACCACCCACGCGTCGGGCGCTCCCGCCGTGAACCGCCTGGCCTGCCGCAACCACGACGCCGCCTCCTCGGGCCAGGAGACCACGTCCAGCACCGTCCCCTCCCAGGCCGCCACGAACGCCTCGGCCAGGTGCGCGCCGTCCCGCCCGTGCCCGACCACGACGGCCGGGGGCCGCCCCACCAGCCTGAGAACCGCTGCCACCTCCGCCGACGCGGCCTCGTACGTCATGCCGCGTCGTGGAGGACCAGGCCGAGCGTGTGCCGCAGCCCCGAACGTACGGTGCTGACCCCGTGCCGCACCGGCGAGGCCGACCAGCCGCGCGCGGACCGCACCGGCCGGTCCCGCGTCGTGAAGATCAACCCGTGCCCCTGCGTCAACGAGGTCACCGTGCCCCGCGACTGCGCCCTGGGCCGCTGCTCCACCAGCAGGAACTCGCCCCCGGTGTAGTCCTCGCCCGGCCGGTCGAGCCCGATCACGACCTGGAGCGGGAACACCAGGTCGCCGTACAGGTCGCGGTGGAGGGCGTTCCAGTCGTTCTCGCGGTAGCGCAGCAGGATGGGGGTCGGCTTGGTCTGTCCCGCCGCGTGGCACATGTCCAGCCACTCGCCGAAGTCGTCGGGCCACGGCGCGGGCTGTCCCAGTCTGGCCGCCCAGTCGCGGGCGATCGGCAGCAGGCGCGGGTAGAACGCCGCGCGCAACTCCTCGACCAGGGGCGGGAAGGGGTGCCGGAAATATCGGTACTGTCCGGAGCCGAACCGGTACCTCTCCATGTCGACCGTCGAACGGAACCGTCCGGGCTCGTCGTACAGTTCGGCGACGCTCGCGCATTCCTCCGGCGTGAGCAGTCGCGGGGTCAGCGCGCAGCCGTGCGCGTCGAGCTCGCCCGCGAGCCGCGCCCAGTCGGCCTGTCCGACGTTCGCGCCCCCGCCGAGCGGCGTCCGTTGAGCCCGTTCGGCGTTCTCGCGTCCGCCGAGTGGCGTCCGGTCGGCCTGCGGGGGGTTCTCGCGTCCGCCGAGTGGCGTTCGGTCGGTCCGTTCGATGTTCGCGCTGGTCATGACAGGACGCTCCAGAGCTGCGGCTGGAGGGCGCCTTCTAGGGTGAGCAGGTCGCGCTTGCGGTCGAGGCCGCCCGCGTAGCCGGTCAGCGCCCCCGTGGCGCCGACGACGCGGTGGCAGGGGACCACGACCAGCAGCGGGTTCGCGCCGACGGCCGCCCCGACCGCGCGGATCCGGTCACGGGGC
>JABFVJ010000122.1 GCA_013362835.1 Nonomuraea sp.
GCAACGGCGCCCTGGTCGACGTCATCGCCGAGCCCGTGGAACTCACGGGCTCCGGCGTGTGACACCCCTCAGCCCTGTCCCTCGGGCGCGGCCTCGGGGGCGGGCTCGGGGGCGGTCTGGGGCGTGGGCCGCACGTACGTCCCGTCGCGGCGGGCCAGCAGCTCGGCCAGCAGCGCGTCCCACTTGCGGCCCACCGCCTCCACGTCGTACGTCCGCGCCGTCTCCAGCGCGCCGGCCGCCAGCGAGCGCCGCAGCTGCTCGTCCTCGATGACCCGCAGGATCGACGCGGCCAGGTTGGCGTTGGTACGCGGCTTGACCAGCAGCCCGTCGACCTCGTCCGTGATCATCTCCTTGGGCCCGTGCGGGCTGTTGAAGCTGACGATGGCCAGCCCCTTGGCCATGGCCTCCAGGATCGTCATGGGGAAGCCCTCGTGCCGCGAGCTGAGCACGAAGACCGACGCCTTCTCCAGCTCGGCCCCCACGTCGGACGTCGGCCCCGGCAGCTCGACCTTGCCCTGGAGCCCGGCCTCGACGATCTGCGCCGCCAGGTTCTCCTCCTGCGGCCCGGCGCCCAGGATGCGCAGCGTCCAGTCCGGGTGCGTGGCGGCGACGGTCTCCCAGGCGGTGATCAGCCGGTGGAAGCCCTTGAGCCGGGTCATCCGGCCCACCGCGACGGCCACCTTGGCGTCGAGCTTGGAGACGCCTCCGGTCATCGGCGGCACGGCGTTGGGGATGCGGGCCAGCTTCTTCGGCTTCTTCGGCAGCGTCGTCCGGTAGTCGCGCAGGTCGGCCTTGGTGAGCGTGACCAGGGCGTCCAGGCGGCGGTAGCGCCACTTGATCAGCTCCTGCATCGGCTCGGCCTGGGTACGCAGCGCCACGTGCTCCTGCCCGACCGTGATCACGTTCGGCGTCGCTAACTGGGCCACCGCCAGGTTCAGCCCGGGACGGGTGGCCATGAGCACGCCGGTGTCCATCGAGCGGATGAAGCGGGCCAGCTTGTAGTCGGTCCACAGCGTGAACCGGTGGTAGGCCGTCTCCTCCTTGGGGATCAGCTTGCTGGGCAGCTTCGACAACATCGCGCGCATCGGGTCGGCGCTCGGCTTGAGCCGGTCGTCGAGGAAACGGAACTTCACCCGCGGGTCGATCGGGAAGAAGGGCTCCTCGGCCTCCTTCAGGATGCTCACGATCTCGACCTCGTGCCGCTCGGCCAGGTAACCGGCCAGGTTGAACACCGTCCTGATCGTGCCGCCCATGCCGTGGGCGTGCAGCAGCAGGATGCTGATCCGATCGGTCGACGGCGGTGGCGCGTTACGCACCTTGCGCCGGTTGTACCCCCTGTACAGCCGGACCATCGCTGACTTTCCCCTGCGTGCCAATGCGCGCACCTGTGAGATCCCCCTTGGGCTCGGCTGCAAGACGCGAACGCGCGCGGCCGTACGGCCGGAACACGCGTGGGCGGAGTGCACGTTTCATCCCCTGTGCGCTTTCCCCACCTATGATCATTAGACGCCTGGGACGTGCCTAAGGTTGCATTCGCGGCCTATGTGAGGGGTCAGGAGTGTGCGGCGGGTGCTCGGCGAGCAGGCCGAGCGCGACGTCGATGGCCCGTTCGAGCTGCGTGTCCACGCCCCGGGCGTAGTCCTGCGGGGTGATGTCCACCTCGATGTCGGGATCGGTGCCGTAGTTCTCCACCTGCCAGCCGACGTCGTCGAAGGCGAAGGAGAACTCCGGCTGGGTGGTGACGGTCCCGTCGGCCAGCCGGTGGCGCGGCCAGATGCCGATCACGCCGCCCCAGGTGCGCTTGCCGACCAGCGGGCCCAGCCTGAGCAGCTTGAAGGTGTGGCTGAAGATGTCGCCGTCGGAACCGGCCCACTCGTTGGTGATCGCCACCAGCGGCCCGCGCGGCGACTCCGGCGGGTACGGCTCCGGATCCCCCCAGCGCGGGTAGTCGTAGCCGAGCCGGCGCCTGCCCAGCTTCTCCAGCAGCAGCGCCGAGACGTGGCCGCCGCCGTTGAAGCGCACGTCCACGATGAGCGCGTGGCGGTCGTACTCGGCCAGGAAACCCCGGTGGAACTCGCCGAACCCCTCGGTGCCCATGTCGGGGACGTGCAGGTAGCCGACGCGGCCGCCGGAGCGCTGATGGCACTGGGCGCGGTTGAGGTTGACCCAGTCGCGGTAGCGGGCCGGCTGCTCGTCGGCCAGGGCGCGTACGGTGACGGTGAAGACCTCCTCCCCGCGCCGCAGGGTCAGCTCGACCTCCTCCCCGGCCTGGTTGACCAGGCGCTCGTTCGGCGTGGCCGCCGCGCCGATCGGCGCGCCGTTGATGGCCAGCACCGCGTCGCCCGGCCGTACGTCGAGCCCCAGCCGGTTCAGCGGCGAGGTCGCCTCCGGATCCCACGGGTCGCCGGTGACGATCGCGCGGAGGTGGTAGACGCCGTCGCGGAAGTCCCAGTCCACGCCCAGCTTGCCCTGGCTGTAGTCGGGCCCCGGGCGGTACTCGCCGCCGCTCTCGTAGGCGTGGCTGGTGGCGAGCTCGCCGTGCAGCTCCCACAGCAGGTCGGAGAACTCGCCCCGGGTGGTCACCCGGTCGACCAGCGGCTCGTAGCGGTGGTAGACGGCCGTCCAGTCCACGCCCGCCATGTCCTCGGTCCAGAAGTTCTCCCGCTGCAGCCGCCACGCCTCGCGGAACATCTGCCGCCACTCCGACTCCGGGGCCACCGACACCTTGATGCGCGACAGGTCGATCCAGCCGCTCTCGCGGCCCGGCGGGTCGTCGTCGTGCTCGGGGACCTCGCCCGCCTTGACCACCCGAAGCCTGCTCCCGGCCCGGTACAGCAGCGTCTTGTGGTCACGTCCCAGCTCGAAGGCGGTCACCCCGTCGGCGAACGTCTCGTTCTTGCCCTTGGCGAAGTCGTACAGGTGCAGCGTGTTCTCGCCCTCCAGCGGGCTGGTCAGGAGCAGCGCCTTGCCCTTGAGCCCGGCCACGCCCTCGTAGCGGCCCTCGGGCAGCGGGAAGGCGGTGACCCGCTGGGCCAGCCCGTCCAGGTCGACGCGTACGCCCTCCTCCGGCTCGTCGTCCTCCTCGTCCTTGCCGTTCAGCGGCCGCCGCTCCGGCACGAACGGGTTGGGCGCGTCGGCCCGCAGCGCGACCGCGTACGGCCGCGTGCCCAGCGGGAACCCCAGGTCGAACTGCAACTGGTCGTAGACCGGCGAGAAGACCCGCTGGCCGACGAAGTACAGGTAGCGGCCCTGCGGGTCGAAGGCCGGCATCGAGTCCTTGAGCACCGGCTCGGTGGCGGTCACCGTCCCGCCGGTCTCGGGGTGGTGCAGCTTGATCGCGGTCGTCTGGGCGTTGAGCGGGCTGGCGTAGGCGAGCCACTGGCCGTCGGACGACCAGGCGGGGTCCTCGGGCGGGCCGTGCGGGTTCTGCTCCACCAGCGTGGCCGTGCCCGTGGCCAGGTCCAGCAGGTGCAGCTCGTGGCGGTGGTTGACCACGGCCACGCGGTCGTGCGCGGGGTCGGGGACCAGCTCGTTGATCCGGCCCAGCCGGGCCACCACCGTGCCGCAGCCGCCCTCGTGGCCCTCCAGGATCACCAGCTTCTCCTCGTCGGCCTCGCCGCTCGCCGCCGCGATCAGCCGTACGCCGTCGTTGAGCCAGGTCAGGAAGCGGTAGCGGACGCCGTCCGGCTCGCCGTACTGGCTGACCGGGCCCTCCCAGTCGGCCATCGCGTACGCCTTGCCGCGCGCGGTGATCGCCAGGGCGCTGCCGTCCGGGCTGAGCGTGGCGCTGTCGAGGAAGTCGTCGGCTTCGACGAACCTGCGGTTGCGCTGCGTCCTGGAGCTGGCCAGCCGCACCTCCAGCCGCCTCGGCCCCTCGCCGGGCTCCAGCAGGTACAGGTCGGCGCCCGCGTGGTAGACGAGCCGGTGGCCGTCGCCGGACAGGTTGCGCGCGTAGTAGTCGTCGTGGTGGGTGTGTTTGCGCAGGTCCTGGCCGTCCGGCAGGCACGAGTAGACGTTCCCCACGCCCTCGTGGTCGGAGATGAAGCACACCCGGCGGCCGCTCCAGCACGGCGAGGCGAGGTTGCCCGGCAGCCGGATCAGCCGTCTGAACTCCCCGTCGCCCTCGGGGTCGATCCACAGGTCGCCGACCGTGCCGCCGCGGTAGCGCTTCCACCGCGCCGGGTCCGCGGTGTTGCGGCCGAGCACGATCATCCCGTCGGGGCCGTAGGCGATCGAGTTCGCCGGTCCGTACGGCAGCCGCTCCGGCACCCCGCCCGGCGCCACCCGGTGCAGCCACTTGCGGCCCTCGAACGGCTGGGACTGGTCGCTGGCGTACAGGATGCGGCCTTCGGGGTCCCAGCCGGTGACGGTGCAGCGGGCGCCGTGGAAGGTGACCCTGCGGGCGGCGCCGCCGACGGCCGGCATCACGTACACCTCCTCCGGGCCCTCCTCCCGGCCCACGAACGCGATCTGGTCGCCGCGCGGGGAGATGCGCGGGTAGCCGGCCTCGGCCGCGGCGGCGGTCAGGCGGAAGGCGCGGCCGCCCTGGGCCGAGACCATCCACAGGTCGTCCTCGGCGGCGAAGACCACCACGTCCTGAAAGACGGTCGGAAAGCGGAGATAGGCCGACATATGCGCAGCTCCCCATCGCCAGGGCAGCCGGGGGCCGCCGGCCCCCGGCTGCCCGGATCACGTCACCCGGTCAGCCCTCGTCGGTCCTCTTGGTCTCCTTCTTGGACTCCTTGGCCTGCCGGCTGCTCTTGATGCTCTGCTTCTTGGCCTTGCCGGACTTGGCGGCAGGTTTCTTCTTCGTGTCAGCCATGGTTTCCCCCCTGTGCGGTTGCGCCCGATTGGCACATATGGCGGTTAATACCCATCTATCCACGAAATCCGACATACCGCCTATCAGGCACGTTTAGGGCGATCACCGGACGGTTGCGACCACCACACCCCCTCGCCGTGCGACAGCCCGGCCAGCCGCCGCTCGAACTCGTGCACCGCCGCCGCCGGGATCTCCCCCTCGATCACCCACGTCTCCGCCCGCCTGACCGTGTCGGCCAGCACCGCGCCCAGCCCCGCGAGCCGGGCGGTGACCGCGCTGAACGTGTCCACCGGCACCTCCAGCTCGAAGCGGTGACACGGCTCGTACACCCGGGTCCCGGCCGCGTCCAGGGCCCGGGTCAGCACGGCCCGCGCCTGCGCGCGGAAGTCGCCCGCCACGGTGACCGGCGAGTCGTACCCCGTCGCCACCAGCGTGACCGTCACGTCCGTGACCGGCCGGCCGCGCGGCCCCTCGCGCAACGTCTGCCGTACGCTCTCCTCGATCGCCCGGTGGAAGGCCAGCGGCAGCGACCCGAGATCGACCTCCAGCCGGTACACCACACCCGAGCCCGGGGCCGCCGGCTCGACCCGCAGACCGACGGTCGCCATGAACCCGTCGGGCCCGCCGCTCATCCCGGCCGCTGCCTCGCCGGTGCCCGAAGGACGTTCGAAGTAGACGGGACGGCTCGGCTCGAACGCGGCCTCGACCCCGAAGTCCCTGGCCAGCGTCTCGCCGATGACCTCCTTCTGGACCTCGCCGTACAGCAGGACCGCCGTGTCGCCGCCGGCCAGCGTACGGGTGCCGATCAGCGGGTCCTGCTCGGCCAGCGCGACCAGCGCCGCGTGCAGCCGCCCCTCCTGCCCGGGAACCATCGGCCGTACGACGGTCTCCAGGCTGGGCGCGGCGAAGTGCGCCTCCCCGACCGGCCCCGGCTCACCCAGCCGGTCGCCGACCCGGATCTCCGGCACCCCTCGGACCTTGACGATGTCACCCGCCACCGCCGTGGCCGCGCCGGACCCGACGACGACCAGCCCGCTCAGCCGTCCCTCGTACGCATGCACACCCCCGCCGGCCTGCCGCCGCAGGAACGTGACCCGCTCCCGCACCCGCAATCCCCCGCCCCGCACCCGCAGGTACGCCACCTTCTCCCCGGACCGCCCGCGCTCCACCGCGAACACCGTCGCCGTGGCCCGCCCCGCACCGGGCGGCGGCTGTCGCACGGCGGGCAGCAGCCGGACCGCCTCCAGCAGCTCGGCCACCCCCTGACCGGTGATCGCCGACCCGAACAGCACCGGATGCGCCTCGCCCGCCGCGCACTGCGCCGCGAGCGCGGCCCGCACCCGCTCCGGCGCAGGCAGCACGCCCTCGACGAGCAGCTCCAGCAGCCCG
>JABFVJ010000229.1 GCA_013362835.1 Nonomuraea sp.
ATGACCACCACCCACGGCCACCCCACACCACCCACCTTCGCTCCGGGCCCCTTCCCCCTTCTCGGCGTCGAGGACCTGCGCGTGCGGTTCGGCGGCCACGAGGCGGTCAGGGGAGTCTCGTTGGAGGTGGGGCCAGGGGAGTGTGTGGCGATCGTCGGGGAGTCGGGGTCGGGCAAGAGTGTCACGGCGCGGACGCTGCTCGGGCTGACCGGCGCAGGCTCGACCGTGACGGCCTCCGCGTTCACGGTCGGCGGCAGGGACGCGCTCGCGTTCGACGAGCGGGAGTGGCGGCGGCTGCGCGGGCGGTTCGCCGGGCTGGTGCTGCAGGACGCGCTGGTCTCGCTCGACCCGCTGCGCACGGTGGGCGCGGAGATCGCCGAGGTGCTGGCCGTGCACGACGTCGTGCCCAGGGCCCGCCGCGCGGCGCGGGTGCTCGAACTGCTCGAAGCGGTCGGCGTCCCCGAGCCCGCCGCACGGGCCGGGCAGCGCCCGCACCAGCTCTCGGGCGGGCTGCGGCAGCGCGTGCTGATCGCCTCGGCGATCGCGGCCGACCCCGAGCTGATCATCGCCGACGAGCCCACCACGGCGCTCGACGTCACCGTCCAGGCGCAGGTCCTGCGCCTGCTCGCCGAACGCCGGGCGGCCGGTACGGCGGTGCTGCTGATCAGCCACGACCTGGCCGTCGTGTCCTCGATCGCCGACCGCGTCCTGGTCATGAAGGACGGCCGGGTCGTCGAGAAGGGCCGCACCGAGGACGTACTGGGCGCGCCCGCGCACGAGTACACGCGGTCGTTGCTGGCCGCCGTGCCCTCGGCGGCCTCCCGCGGCACCCGGCTCACCGGCGGCCCGCCCCTCGCCCGCCCGGCCCCGGACCCGTACGCGAACGTGCTCACCGGCACGGGCCTCACCCGCTCGTACGGCCCCCGCCCGGTGGTGCGGGACGTGTCCTTCACCCTGCACGCGGGCGAGACCCTGGGCGTCGTCGGCGAGTCGGGTTCGGGCAAGACCACGCTGGCGCGGCTGGCGCTCGCCCTGCTCGACCCCGACGACGGCCGGGTCACCCTGCACGGACGCCCGTGGAGCGGCCTGAACGAGAGCCGCAGGCGCCCGCTGCGGCCGAGGATCCAGCTCGTCTCCCAGAACCCGCTGGACTCCTTCGACCCCCGCCACACCGTCGGCCGCCTGGTCGCCGAACCGCTGCGGCTGCCGCGCGGGGAGCGCCGCGCCCGCGTGCTCGACCTGCTGGCCCGCGTGGGCCTGCCGCCCGAGACGGCCGCCCGCCACCCGAGGGAGCTGTCCGGCGGGCAGCGCCAGCGCGTGGCGATCGCCCGCGCCCTCGGTCCCCGTCCCGACGTGCTGATCTGCGACGAGCCCGTCTCCGCGCTCGACGTCTCGATCCAGGCGCAGGTGCTCGACCTGCTCGCCGAGATCCAGGCCGAGGACGGCACCGCGATGGTGTTCATCTCCCACGACCTCGGCGTCGTACGCCACGTCAGCGACCGCGTGCTGGTCATGAAGGACGGCCAGGTCGTCGAGGAAGGCCAGGTCGACGAGGTGTTCACCCGGCCGCGACACCCCTACACGAGGGCCCTGGTCGCCGCCGTCCCGCGTTTGCTGTAGCCTTTTCCTACTTTCTAGGTATGTTTTGTCTGAAAGGCAGTTCCCCCATGTCACCATCCAGCTTGCGCACCGCAGCCGTCATGATCGCCGTCGTGGGGCTCCTCGGCGCCTGTGGCAGCGAAGGGGGCTCTGCCCAGGCGGCCCGCGCGGGTGGGGAGCCGGTCTACGGCGGCACGCTCACCTACCTGGAGCACCAGCCGCCCACCTGCCTCTACCTGCCGGCCGCCGGCTTCTATCCGAACGGCGGCATCCTCAACCAGATCACCGACAAGCTGACCTGGCAGAACCCGGAGACGCTGAAGATCGAGCCGTGGATCGCCACGAAGTGGGAGGTGAACGCCGACGCCACCGAGTACACCTTCCACCTGCGCGAGGGCGTGACCTTCAGCGACGGCAGCCCGCTCGACGCCTCCGCCGTCGCCGCCAACTTCGACGTGTACGGCCTCGGGAACACCGAGCTCAAGCTGCCCGTCGCCGAGTTCGTCAACAACTACGAGCGCAGCGAGGTCGTCGACCCGATGACCGTGAAGTTCCACTTCGGGAAGCCCTCGCCCGGGTTCCTCCAGGGCACCTCGGTCATCGGGGCGGGGCTGGTGTCGAAGAAGACGATCTCGCTGCCGTACGAGCAGCAGTGCCAGCTCAAGAACATCGTCGGCTCGGGCGCCTTCACGCTGAAGAACCAGATCGTCGACAAGGAGGTCGACCTGGTCGCGCGCAAGGACTACAACTGGGCGCCGCCGTCGTCGAAGCACCAGGGGCGGGCGTACCTGGACGAGATCAAGATCATCGTCACGCCCGAGGACAGCGTACGGGTGGGCGCGCTGACGTCCGGCCAGGCCGACTTCGTCCGCTACGTCCAGGCGTACGACGAGAAGACCGTCAAGGAGGCCGGCTTCCAGATCTACGCCGAGCCGACCAGGGGCGTGAACAACGGCCTCTACCTGCGGCCGTCCAACAGCATCCTCAAGGACCTCGACGTGCGTAAGGCGCTGCGGGCCGGCACGGACGTCAAGGAGGTCGTCGACACGCTCTTCACCGCGAGCTACCCCCGCGCCACCTCCGTGCTCAGCCACCTCGCCCAGGGCTACGTGGACCTGTCCGCGCAGCTCGCCTACGACCCCGCCAAGGCCAACACGCTGCTCGACCAGGCCGGCTGGGCCAAGGGCGCCGACGGCGTACGGGAGAAGGACGGCAGGAAGCTGCAGCTCGGCGTGTTCGTCGCCGGCCCGCAGCCGCTGTCGAAGCAGACCCTCGAACTCGTCGGCCAGCAGTGGGCCGAGCTCGGCGTGAAGCTGGAGATCCGCCCGGCCGACGCCGGCACGCAGGCCGTCGACATCAAGGACGCCGAGAAGACGGCCGTCGCGCACAGCATGGTCGGCCGCGCCGACCAGGACGTGATCAAGAGCCACTTCCACAGCCGGAACCGCGACGTCATCCTCTCCCAGGACAAGAAGCTCGACACCCTGCTGGAGGAGGAGTCCGCCGAGCCCGACGAGGCCAGGCGCAACGCCAAGGTCGCCGAGATCCAGAAGTACGTGATCGACCAGGGCTACGCCATCCCCCTCTTCGAGGAGCCCCAGGTGTACGGCGGCGCGCCGTACGTCCGGGGTGTGGCCTTCGAGGCGGTCGCCCGCCCGTGGTTCTACTCGACCTGGAAGTCGCAGCCATGACCAGGTACCTCCTGGCCAGGGCCGGACAGGCGGCGCTGGTGCTCTGGGCCGCCTTCACGGTGAGCTACGTGCTGCTGCACCTGCTGCCCGGCGACTCGGTCCTGATCAAGTTCCAGAACCCCGAGCTGGGCCTGTCCCCGCAGCAGATCTCCGAGATCCGCGCCTACTACAGCGCGGGCTCGCCGGTCGCCGAGTACGTCCGCACCCTGGCCGGCTTCCTGACCGGCGGCTTCGGCTACTCGATCGACACCGGCACCCCGGTGATCGAGCGGCTGGGCGAGGCGCTGCCCGAGACGGCCCGGCTGGCCTCGGCCGCGTTCGTGGTGGCGGTGCTGCTCGCCGTGGTGATCGCCTTCGTGGCGAGCTACAGCAGGGCCTCGTGGCTGCGCGGCGCGCTGCTGTCGGTGCCGTCGCTGTTCATCTCGGTCCCGGCGTTCTGGCTGGGCATCCTGCTGATCCAGGTGTTCTCGTTCCGGCTGCGGCTGGTGCCGGTCATCGGGGGGAGCGAGCTGCAGCAGCTGGTCCTGCCGGTGCTGACGCTGGCCGTGCCGATCTCCGCGCCGATCGCGCAGGTGCTGGCGCGCGGCATCGACCAGGTGTACGCGCAGCCGTTCGTGCCGGTGGTCGCGGCCAAGGGCGCGACCCGCTGGTGGATCCTGTGGCGGCACGTGGCGCGCAACGCCGTCCTGCCGACCTTGACCGTGGCGGGGCTGACGCTCGGCGAGCTGATCGCGGGCTCGGTCGTGACCGAGACAGTCTTCGGCCGCAACGGCGTCGGCCGGCTCACCGAGCAGGCCGTGAACGCGCAGGACACGCCGGTGATGCTGGCCGTCGTGGTGCTCGCGGCGGCGGTGTTCGTGCTGGTCAACCTGGTGGTGGACGTGCTGTTCCCGGTGCTCGACCCGCGTCTGAGGACGGCGTCGTGAAGGCCGGCCTGATCCTGGCCTGGACGATCGTCGTCGTGGTGCTGCTGTGGGCGCTCCTCCCCGGTCTGTTCACCGGGTACGACCCGATCGCCGGCGTGCCGGCCGAAAAGCTGCAGGCGCCGAGCGGGCAGCACCTGTTCGGCACCGACGCCGTCGGGCGCGACGTGTTCGCGCGGGTGGTGCACGGGTCCGTGAACTCGCTGTCGGGGGCGTTCGTCGCCGTCGCGGTCGGCCTGGTGCTCGGCACGCTGCTCGGGCTGCTCGCCGGATCGACGGGTGGGGTGCTCGACGCGGCCGTCATGCGGGTCGTGGACGTGCTGCTGTCCGTCCCCGGGCTGCTCCTGGCGCTGACCGTGATCATCCTGCTCGGCCCCGGCACCGTGAACGTGGCCGTCGCGGTGGGCATCGGCTCGGTCGCGGCGTTCGCCCGGCTGTCGCGCTCGGAGGTGGTCCGGGTGCGGCGCACCGACTACGTCGAGGCCGCGTTCGGCAGCGGCGGCCGTTTCCCCACGGTGTTGTGGCGGCACGTGCTGCCGAACTCGGCCGGTCCCGTCGTCGCGCTGGCCGCGCTGCAGTTCGGCGTCGCCATCCTGGCCATCTCCACGCTCGGCTTCCTCGGGTACGGCGCCGAGCCGCCCACCCCCGAGTGGGGCCTGCTCATCGCCGAGGGCCGCAACTACCTGGCGACCTCGTGGTGGCTGACCACGCTGCCCGGGGCCGTGGTGGTCGCCGTCGTGCTCGCCGCCGGGCGGATCAGCCGGTCCATCGCCAGGGAGTCCTCGTGAGCCTGCTCGACGTCCACGACCTCCGGGTCTCCTACGACGGCCGCCCGGCGGTCCACGGCATCTCCTTCACCGTCGAGCCCGGCGAGGTCGTCGCCGTCGTCGGCGAGTCGGGGTCCGGCAAGACCACGACCGCCCACGCGGTCATCGGCCTGCTGCCGCGCAACGCCTCGCTCGACGGCGGGCGGATCCTGCTGGGGGAGAACGACCTGGCCACCTGGTCGCCCCGGCGGATGGAGTCCGTACGCGGGGCGCAGATCGGGTTGATCCCGCAGGATCCGTCCAACTCGCTCGACCCGGTCAAGACGATCGGGGCGCAGATCGGCGAGGTGCTGCGCATCCACAAGCGGGGCGACCGGGCGGCCGTGCGGCGGCGGGTGATCGAGCTGCTCACCCGCGTCGGCCTGCCCGACCCCGAGACGCGTGCCGGCCAGTACCCGCACGAGCTGTCGGGCGGCATGCGGCAGCGCGTGCTCATCGCCATCGCCATCGCGCTCGAACCCCGGCTGATCATCGCCGACGAGCCCACCAGCGCCCTCGACGTCACCGTCCAGCGGCGCATCCTGGACCTCGTCGACGACCTGCGCGCCGAGTTCGGCACGGCGGTGCTGCTGGTCACCCACGACCTCGGCGTCGCCGCGAACCGCTCGGACCGGCTGGTCGTCATGAAGGACGGCCGCGTCGAGGAGCAGGGCCCGACCAGGGGCATCCTGGCCGCGCCCGGCGCCGCGTACACCGGGCGGCTGCTCAGGGACGCCCCCTCGCTGTCGGCGCGGCCCTTCCGCGAGCCGGTCGAGGCCGAGCCGGCGATCGTGGTGCGCGACCTGGTCAAGGAGTTCCGGGCCGGGCGGCGTACGTTCAGGGCCGTGGACGGCGTCTCCTTCGAGGTGCCGCGTGGCACCACGCACGCGCTCGTCGGGGAGTCCGGCTCCGGCAAGACCACCACGGCCCGCATGGTGGTGCGCTTCGCCGAGCCCACGTCGGGAACGGTGACCATCGCCGGGGCACCCGACGACCGCCGTTTCCGCCGTCACGTGCAGCTCGTCTACCAGAACCCGTACGGGTCGCTGGACCCCCGGCAGCCGGTCGCCGACATCGTGGAGGAGCCCTTGCGCAACTTCGGCATCGGCGACCGCGCCGCCCGCCGGGCCCGCGCCGGCGAGCTGCTCGACCGGGTCGCGCTGCCCAAGGA
>JABFVJ010000329.1 GCA_013362835.1 Nonomuraea sp.
AGCCGCCGGGCGACGGCGGCGCGCTGCTCGTCCGCCCCGACGGCTACGTCGCCTGGGCGGCCACGGGCGAGCGGCCCGACGGGCTCGGCGAGGCCCTCACCGCCTGGTTCGGCCCCGCCGCCTGAGGATCACGTGATCAGGCGGGTGAGGACCCGGGTGCCGAACTCCAGGCCGTCCACCGGCACCCGCTCGTCCTTGCCGTGGAACATGCCGAAGTAGTCCAGGTCGGGCCGGAGCATGAGGGGCGCGAAGCCGTAGCCCTTGATGCCGATCCTGGCGAAGGACTTGGCGTCGGTGCCGCCGCTCATCACGTACGGGACCGGCCGCGCGGCAGGATCCTCGGCCACCAGCGCCCCGGCCAGCTCGTCGAAGAACGCCGACGGGTACGGCACGGCGGGCGCGTCCTCCAGGTTGACGAACTCGCGGGTGATCTTCGGGCCGAGCAGCTCGTCGATCGTGGCCAGGAACTCCTCCTGCGTGCCGGGCAGGTAACGCCCGTCCACGTGCGCGGAGGCGGTCGAGGGCACCACGTTGACCTTGTACCCGGCCTCCATCATGGTCGGGTTGGCCGAGTTGCGGATCTGGCCCCTGAACAGGCCGCCCAGCGGGCCGAGCCGGTCGGCCTCGGCGTCCAGCCGGTCCAGGTCGACGGCCTGACCGGTGATCCGCGACAGGCTCTCCAGGAGCGCGGCGACCGGCGGGGTCAGGCGTACCGGCCACCGGTGGGCGGCGACCCGCGAGAGCGCGCCGGCCAGCGTGGCGACCGGGTTGTCCACGGCGGGCTTGGAGCCGTGGCCGGCCACGCCGTGGGCGGTCAGCTTCATCCACGCGGTGCCGCGCTCGCCGACGGCGATCGGGTAGACGCGCTGCCCGCCGGAGTCCACGCTGAAGCCGCCCGACTCGCTGATGGCCTCGGTGACGCCGTCGAACAGGTGCCGGTGCTCGGTCACCGCGTAGCGGGAGCCGTAGTCGCCGGTCGCCTCCTCGTCGGCCAGGAACGCGAGCACCAGGTCGCGCTTCGGGCGCTCGCCGCGCGCGGCCATGCCGAGCACGGCCGCGAGCGTCATCGCGCACGAGCCCTTCATGTCGACCGCGCCCCGGCCGTACACGCAGCCGTCGGTGATCTCGCCGGAGAACGGGTGCATCCGCCACTCGGCGGGGTCGGCCGGCACGACGTCCAGGTGGCCGTGGACGAGCAGCGCGTCGGGCGTGTCGCCGTCGATCCTGGCGACGACGGTCGTGCGCCGGGGCGCGGACTCGAACACCACCGGGTCGAGGCCCGCGTCGGCCAGCAGCGTGGCGACGTACTCGGCCGCGGGCCGCTCGCCCGAGCCCGGGTTGGTGGTGTCGAACCTGATCAGGTCCGAGCAGATCTCGGCGACGCTCTTCATCCCCGTCCCTTCAGCGTCAGCGGCGGCACGCCGGGTGTGTCCAGATCGAAGATCAGGCCGTAGAAGGCCAGCTCGGCCTCCAGCACCGCCACGATGGTCTCTTCCCTGCGCCAGCCGTGCTGCTCGCCGGGGAACGTCATCAGGGCCCACTGTTTGCCATGCTTGTCCAGTTCGGCGGTGAATCGCTCGGCCTGGCCCACGTCCACGATCGCGTCCTCGAGACCGTGCAACATGAGGCATGGGCCCGATGCCCGGGCCGCGTTCAGGAGCGGCGAGCGGTCGGTGTACCGCTGCCGCGTCCCGGGCAGCGGGCCCACCAGCCCGTCCAGGTAGCGGGACTCGAAGTCGTGCGTCTCGGCCGCCCAGCTCTCCGGGTCGGTGATCGCGTAGTGCGCGACCCCGCCCGCGAACACGTCGCTGTGCACCAGCGCGGCCACCGTCGTCCAGCCGCCCGCGCTGCCGCCCCTGATCGCGATCCTGGCGGCGTCGGCGAGGCCCAGCTCCACCAGGCCCCTGGCCACCTTGGCGCAGTCCTGGACGTCCACCACGCCCCACTGGTGCCGCAGCCGCTCGCGGTAGGCCCGGCCGTAGCCGGTGGAGCCGCCGTAGTTGACCACGGCCACGCCGAGCCCTCTGCTGGTGAAGTACGCGATCTCCAGGTCGAGCACGACCGGCATGCTTCCGGTCGGCCCGCCGTGCACGAAGATCACGTACGGCGACGGCCCCGCGGCCCCGGCCGGGGGGTTGTGGTGGGCGTGCACGCCCTCGACCGTGACCACCTGCGGCGTGGGCAGCAGCGCCCGGTCGGGCAGCGGCTTCGGCGCCGAGACGACCTCCTCCGCGCCCGTCGCGAGATCGACCAGCACGACCTCCAGCGGCGTGTACGGCGTCGCCCCCACCGTCGCGACCTTCCCCCCGGCCGCCGACACCGCCGAGGCCCAGAACGTGCGCTCGCCGTCGCCGATCTCCCGCAGCCCGCCCGTCCCCGGGTCGAGCACGCCGAGGCGGCGGCGGTCGGCGGTGCCGTACACGACGACCAGGTCGTCGCCCGCCGGGGCCAGGCAGCCCGTGCCCGGCTTCCACACGGCCGTGCCGAACTCCAGCTCCAGGGGGGTCAGGTTCCGCGAAGGGGAGCCGTCGAGGGGGACGAGGTGCACGTTCCACCAGCCGGTGGGGTCGGTGACCGCGTACAGGGCCGCGTCGTCGCGCCACTCGGCCTGCGCGACCGACTCCTCCGGCCCGCCCGCCACGACCCGGTACGGGCCCGCCACGCCGTCCTCGGACAGCGGGGCCACGCACAGCTCGGTGCCGTCCCAGGGCATGGCGGGGTGGTTCCAGCCGATCCAGGCGACCTGGGTGCCGCCGGGGGAGAGGCGGGGGTTCATCAGGAAGTGGTGGGCCTGGGCGATCACCCTGACCGGGCCGCCGTCCAGCGGGACCGCCACCAGGTCACGCACGTCGCCGGTCTCCCGTACCGCCCACACCTCGGCGCGGCCGGGAGGCAGGTAGAGGTCGCCGTAGCGGGCCCGGCCCTCCGGGGTGATCGCGACGGGGTCGCCGCCGTCGAGGCGGTAGAGCCGCTGGTCGGACCAGTTGGTGAAGACCAGGCCGCCGCCCGGCAGCGGGCGCCAGGAGCGGCCGCCGTACTCGACCAGGCGGTTGCGCGCGTTCCAGCCCGGCGGGAGCGCGTCGGCGCGGGAGCCGTCGGGCAGGCGGCGCACCACGCAGCGCCTGCCGCCCTCGTGCGGGCGCGGCTCGTCCCACCACACCTCGGTGCCCTCGGGTGTGGCCACGGCCTCCACCCATTGGGGGCCGCCGTCGGTACGCGCCACATCGATCGGTCGAATACTCATGAAATTTCACAAATTGCCGTTGGTACAGGGAGGCAGGGGGTGCCCGGGCGGGTGGAGGACGTACACGATGCCGCCGCTGCCCGAGCTCCTCAGCCACACGTTCTCGAACGCTGCCCGCGGATAGATCCGCCGAACCTCGCCGTCCGCGGGCGCGGCGGGGTCGTTGACCACGACGTCGCCTCCGGCGGTGAAGCCGGTGACGACCAGGATGTGCCCGTTCGTGGAGTAGCAGGAGCCGGGCAGCTCGTACGACCTGAACGACAGCGAGGCGATCACCGGGATCCCGGCCCGTACGAACGACTCCAGCTCTGTCGCCGACAGCAGCCTGGTCACGAAGCCGGTCAGCCCGAAACGGCCCGCGTAGGCCACGTTGAACGGCCAGTTCCCGGTGCCCTGGTAGCTGTCGTCGTAGGTGCCCATGGCCGCGTGGTCGACGGCCGGGGCGGGGTCGTCCGCGCCGACCCAGGCGAGCTCGCCGGGACCGGGGCCGCGGCCCCAGAAGGCCAGCACCATCGCCACCGAGGCGGGACTGCACCAGTTGGCGCCGCCGCCGTCCCAGCGCGGGTGGTGCCCGGCGTGCGCGTGCTGCGAGTACGCGGGCACCCCGAGCTCGACGGGCTCTACGGGACCCGTTCCGCCCGGCACGACCGGGCTCCTGGGCAGCGCCGAGGCCAGCACGCCGAGCGCGGTCACCCGCGCGCCCTCGCCCCGCGCGGTGACCCGCACCTGGAACGCCACCACCGGCCGCCTGGCCACGAACGTGTCCACGGCGACGTCGCCGTCCTCGTCGCCCTGGCCGGGGACCGAGGTGCGCGGGTCGCCGTGCTCGGACCAGCGGCCCATGACGTACCACCTGGTCAGCGTGCCGGCCTCGGTCCTGGCGCGCAGCTCCACCTCGACCCACGTGCCGGGCGGGGTGCGCGCGGTCCACGAGGGCACGAGCTGGGTGGCCGCGAAGCCGACCTGGTGTTCCTCGCTGGTCCACGTGTCCCCGGGCACGGTGAGGCGGGTGAGGGCGACGCGCGCCAGATCGACGGTGAGCACCAGGCACATTGTGGTTTCACACCCGGTGTCGCACATCGGTTGGTTTACGTACCGGGGGGCACGGTCAGAGGTACAGCCCGGTCGAGTCGTC
Source organism: Nonomuraea sp. (assembly GCA_013362835.1). The sequence continues at coordinate 4,380 of JABFVJ010000329.1, forward strand.
CGTGCCCGCCGGGGTGATCTCGCGGCCGGCGCGGAGGGCGTACAGCTCGGCGAGGGTCGCGCCCGAGGGGCCGACGCCGTGCGAGGAGCCGAGCCAGGAGACGGCCTCGTCCCTGGTCAGCGGGCCGACCTCCACCTGCGCCAGGCACCGGCCCGGACGCACCACGGCCGGGTGCAGGCGGGTCAGGTCCTCGTTCGTGGTGATCGCGACGAGCACGTCGCGGCCCTGGCCGAGCAGGCCGTCGGTCAGGTTGAGCAGGCGCGAGAGACCCTGGCCCGCCTGGGCCTTGGCGCCCGAGCTGATCAGCTCGTCGCAGTCCTCCAGCACCAGCAGCCGCCACCGCTGCGTGTCCTCGTCGGTGTCGTAGCCGACCGCCACCTCCATCAGGTAGCCGGGCTCGTTGAACAGCCGCTCGGGGTCGAGCACGCAGTCGACCTGGCACCACTCGTGCCACTGCTTGGCCAGCGTGCGCAGCAGCGTCGTCTTGCCGGTGCCGGGCAGGCCGTGGAGCAGGATGAGGCGGCCGTTGACGGTCGCGGGCGTGGTGGCCATCAGCCGGTCGAGCGCCGGGCGCACCCGCGCCGAGTAGTTCGTGCCGATCTCGGCCCAGGGCTGGGCGGTGATCGGCTTCTCCGAGCGGGTGCCGCCGTGCGTGCCGCGCCACCAGAAGCCCATCTCGACGTGGTCGGCGTCGGGCACCGGCTCCTCCGCGCCGTCGATGCTCTCCTTCATCACCGACGTGGCCAGCTCCTCGCTCACCGCCGTCACGCTCACCGTGGCGGTGCGGTTGCGGTGGCGGATCACCCGCAGCGTCCACCCCTCGCCGCTGATCAGCCGCGACTCGGAGCCGTCCTCCACCTGCGCCGTACGCAGCAGCCGCCCCTCGGCGGGCTGAAGCCTCGCGTCAGGGCGTACGCGCTCCAGGTTGGCCAGGCGGGACCAGGGCTGGACGCCGGTCGCGAACGGCGACAGCGCCAGGGCGTCGATGACGTCGATGGCGGAGTCGGCGTCGTCGATCCAGATGTTCATCGGCAGCTCGGACGGCGAGTCCGGGCTGGGGAACGGCACCTCCCTGATCACAGACATAGGTAAAGGATCTCCTTCGTGGGCTCGGATGTCGAAGGGTTATGCGTTCTTCGACGCGGGCGGAGTGCGGGGCGTTCACTTCTTCCTGAGGTCGCCGGTCTGGGTGACCATGCCGAGGCCGGGCACGTCGCGCCAGGTGTAGGCGAGGGCGCCGTCCTTCAGCTCCAGCCAGACGGTACCCGGGATGCACTGGCCCTCGCTCGTCCCCAGCGAGAACGTGAGCTTGGCCGGCTCCACCTTGGTCAGGACGATCGTGGCCGAGCAGCCGGAGCCGCGGCTCTTCTCCGTCCAGGCGGCCTCGGACCGGCCTGCCTCCAGCTCCACCGTGTTGTCGGCGCCGTCGGCGTCGAGGGGGTTGGTGCTGTCCGTGTGGCCGGACCAGCTGCCGGCGAAGGCGGCCGGGATCTTCAGCGCTCCGGTCCTGCCCGTGGACTTCGCGGGGGACTCCGCGGGGGACTGTGTGGGGGACTGTGTGGGGGGCGGCGTGCTCGCGGTGCTCGCGGACGCCGATCGGGGCGGGTCGGAAAGGGTGTTCCGCGGGTCCGGCGTGCGGTCGATCAGCAGGAGCGCGCCCCCGACCGCGAGCAGGGCCGTGACGACCGCGGCGGCGCCGACGAGGGCGCCGCGTCGCCGGCTACGGGGACGGCTGTCGCGCGTCTCGGCCGTCCCCATGCCGGGCGGCGGCGGTCCGGGTCGTACGTCCGGGCCGGAAGGGACGGGGAC
>JABFVJ010000159.1 GCA_013362835.1 Nonomuraea sp.
GCGGCCACGAGCAGGCGTCGCCAGATCCACGCCGCGTCGCGGGGATCGAGGCCGGTGCCCACCCGTTCGAGGGTGACGAACCCCTCAGGGGCCCGGCTGATCACGTTCGCCTGACGTACGACGCCGCCGGTCCTGTACCGGAACGTCTTGACGAGGCGGGGGACGTACGGGAGGAAGCGCGGGTCGCCGTCGGCCGCGATCTTCCGCAGCGCGGCGGCCTCCCGTACGAGGAGAGGGTTGTCGGCGGGGTCGCGCGCCACCTTCAGCACCGTGTCGCGCACCTCTCCCAGCCCGGCCGGGTAGAGGACGGCGGTGCCGCCCTTGTGGAGCGGGGGCCCGACCAGGTAGTCGCCCACCCGCTGCCCCCGGTGGAAGGTCTCCCAGAGCGAGACCAGCCGCTTGAACGCCTCCTCGCCCCCGGGTGCGAGGTCGGGATGCAGCGCCCTGGCCAGCCGCCGGTAGACGCCCGTCGGGGAGTCGCCCGCGAAGAGCTCCTGTGCCGATCGCGCCCCTGTGACGATCGCCACCGCCTCGGCCGTGTTCATCGCACCTCCTCCTCCCGCGCCGGACGCAGCAGCGCGGGGTGGAGCAGCCGGGCGTCGCCCGCGCGGTAGAGCTTGGCGCGCGGGCCGCCCCTGGGGCCGCCGGTCTCGGTGGTCTGGCCGGTGCTCTCCACGAAACCGGGAACCGACAGGACCTTCCGGTGGAAGTTGCCGGCGTGCAGCGGGGTGCCCCAGACCGTCTCGTAGATGAGCCGCAGGTCGGAGATGGTGAACTCGTCGCCGGCGAACGCCGTGGCGAGCGGCGTGTACTCCAGCTTCGACCGGGCCCGCTCGACCCCGTCGGCCAGGATGCGGGCGTGGTCGAAGGCCAGCGGCGGCACGTCGTCGACCGGGTGCCACACGGCCGCGGCCGCGTCCGTGCCCGCCTGGGGGTCGGGCAGGTCGGGGGCGAAGGCGAGGTAGGAGATCGACACCACCCGCATGCGCGGGTCGCGGGCCGGGCCGCCGTAGCTGGCGAGTTGTTCGAGGTGCGCCGGCCTGGTGGCCACGCCCGTCTCCTCGGACAGCTCCCGCACCGCCGCCTCGGCCAGGTCCTCGTCCGGCTTGATGAAGCCGCCCGGCAGCGCCCACAGGCCCGCGTACGGCTCGACGCCGCGCTCGACGATCAGGACGTGCAGCCGCCGGTCGCGGATGGTCAGCGCGACCACGTCGACCGTCACCGCGACCGGCGCGTAGAGCCGCGGGTTGTACTCGGCCAGGAAGTCGTCCATCCTCAGTCCTTCTCGCTCTGAGTCAATCTCTATCTGAGAATAACTCTGGGGACAGGTGATGTCGATAGGGTTGGCGCATGATTCGTCACATCGTCCTGATCACCTGGGCCGGCCATGCCACCGACGAGCAGAAGGCGGCCGTCGAGACCGAGCTGAAGAAGCTACCCGGCGTGATCCCCGAGCTGAAGGCGTACACGGTGGGGGCCGACGCGGGCATCGACCAGGGCAACCACGACTTCGGCCTGGTCGCCGACTTCGACAGCGTCGACGACTACCTGGTCTATCGCGACCACCCTCAGCACAAGGCCGTGCTCGCCGAGCACGTCAAGCCCATCCTGGCGACCCGCGCCGCCGTGCAGCTCAGCCTTTAGAGCTCCGGCGGGTGGTTCTCGCGGTGCATCAGCCGGTCGTCGGACGTGCGCCCCCGCCTCGGCGCGAGCACGACGCTGAGCACCACGCCGACGCCACCGACGATCATGAAGATGACGCCGATGATGTCCATGTGCACGCTCTGGCCGAACACGTCGGGCTCGATCGCGAACCGCAGGATGGCGCCAAGCGTGAGGAAGAAGATGCTGACCCCGACACCCATGACGACCTCCAGGCAAAGGCTGAGTACGCCCACGGTCATACCCGGGTATCGGTGATCACACCCTCACGGCGTCACGCGAGACAGGACAGTGGCCGCCCGCCGTTGTAGGTGATCATGTCGAGCACGGCCGCCGCCACGTCGATGGGCGCGCCGGGCGGGCGTCCGTCCAGCTCGGCGTAGGCCCGGTGCAGGTTGCCCACGAGGCGTTCCGGGTCGTGCAGCCCGGCCCACTCGCCGAGATCGGTCCCGCGCGCCGCCTCCAGCGGCGCCAGCCCCGCCGCGCGGCCGAGCTCGGCCGTCTCCAGCACGAACCGCAGGTAGCCCTCGACCCGGTCGTAGACCTCCGGCCCGCACACCTCGCCGTGCCCGGGGACGATCGTCTCCGCGTCCAGCTCCCTGAGCGTCTCCAGCGCCTCGATCGCCCCCGTCACCGACCCCATCAGGACGAACGGCGTGCCGCCGTTGAACACCAGGTCGCCCGAGAACAGTACCCGCCGCTCGGGGATCCAGACGATCGAGTCGTTGGTCGTGTGCGCGGCCGGCCCGACGTGCCGGACCTCGCAGCGCAGCTCGTCCGAGTAGAGCGTGACCCCCTCCGTGTACGTCAGGAACGGCGGCGCCACCTCCATCGCCCCCCACACCACCTCCGGCGACCACGCCCCCCGGTACGCCGGGATCCCGTCGGCGAGAATCTGCTCCCGCACGCCCTCGTGCCCGACGATCGTGGCCTCCGGGAAGAGCCAGTTGCCGAACGTGTGGTCGCCGTGGTGATGCGTGTTGACCAGCGTCGTGATCGGCCGGTCGCTGACCTTGCCCACGGCCCGCCGCAGATCGCGCGTACGGCGCTCGGTCGAGCAGGCGTCGACGCAGATCACCCCGCGCCGGCCGGCCAGGAAGCCGGTGTTGTTGATCCACCAGCTCCCGTCGGGCTGGACGTAGGCGAAGACGCCGTCGGAGACCTCTTCGACACGCGGCGGGGGCAGGGGGTGGTCATGAGAGGAGGAACTCATGCCGCGAACGTAACAGGACGCCCGCCCCAGGGGGACGGGCGTCCGGAGTCACGGCTCAGAAGGCCTCTTCGGGGAGCTGCATGAGGTCCTGGCCGGTGGCGTCGAGGATGCGCCGCTCGGCCGACAGCCTCGGCAGCACGGTCGCGGCGAAGAACGCGGCCGCGCCGACCTTGCCCTGGTAGAAGGGGTCCTCCTTCTCGGCCAGCCGGGCGAGGGCCACCTCGGCCTGGCGCAGCAGCAGCCAGCCGATCACCAGGTCGCCGAGTGAGAGCAGGAACCGGGTGCTGTTCAGCCCGACCTTGTACACCTCTTCCGGCGTCTCCAGCGAGCCGAGCGCCCACCCGGCCATGGTGTCGCCCATGGCCTTGACCTCGGCGGCGGCCTCGGCGAGCAGCTTGCGCTCCTGCTTCAGCCTGCCGTTGCCCGCCTCGGACGCGGCGAACTCGTCGATCTCGGCCAGCAGCGCGCCGATCGCCGCGCCCTGGTTGCGCAGGATCTTCCTGAAGAACAGGTCGAGGCCCTGGATCGCGGTCGTGCCCTCGTACAGGGAGTCGATCTTGGCGTCGCGGATGTACTGCTCGATCGGGTAGTCCTGGAGGTAGCCGGAGCCGCCGAGGGTCTGCAGCGAGCGCGAGAGCAGCTCGTACGACCGCTCCGAGCCGACGCCCTTGACGAGGGGCAGCAGCAGGTCGTTCATGGCGTGGGCGTGGTGGTCGTCCGGGTCGATCAGGACGGCGTCCTGGAACGTGGCCGTGTAGAGGACCAGCGCCCGCATGCCCTCCGCGTACGCCTTCTGCAACATGAGCTCGCGGCGTACGTCGGGGTGGTGGGTGACGGTCACGCGGGGCGCGGCCTTGTCGGTCATCCTGGTCAGGTCGGCGCCCTGGTAGCGGGACTTGGCGTACTCCAGGGCGTTCAGGTAGCCGGTGGAGAGCGTGGCGATGGCCTTGGTGCCGACCATCATGCGGGCGTGCTCGATCACCATGAACATCTGCTTGATGCCCTCGTGCACGTCGCCGACCAGCCAGCCGACCGCCGGGTGCTTGTCGCCGAAGGTGAGCTCGCAGGTCGTGGAGACCTTCAGGCCCATCTTCTTCTCGACGTTGGTGACGTAGACGCCGTTGCGCTCGCCCAGCTCGCCGGTCTCCAGGTCCACGTGGAACTTGGGCACCAGGAACATCGACAGGCCCTTGGTGCCGGGGCCGTGGCCCTCGGGGCGGGCCAGGACCAGGTGGAAGATGTTGTCGGACATGTCGTGCTCGGCGCTGGTGATGAAGCGCTTGACGCCCTCGATGTGCCACGTCCCGTCGGGCTGCCGGACGGCCTTGGCCCGGCCCGCGCCGACGTCCGAGCCGGCGTCCGGCTCGGTGAGGACCATGGTGGCGCCCCAGTTCTTCTCGATGGCCAGCTCCGCGAAGCGCTTCTGGTCGGCGTTGCCGACCTTCCACAGGGTGTAGGCGAAGTTGGGGCCGGCGGCGTACATGTAAAGGGCCGGGTTGGAGCCGAGCACCATCTCGGCCGTCGCCCAGGCGAGGCTTCTCGGGATGCCGGGGCCGCCCAGCTCGGCGGGCAGGTCGAGGTGCGCCCAGCCGCCGTCGACCAGCGCCTTGAACGACTTCTTGAAGCCCGCGGGCACGGTCACCGTGCTCGTCTCCGGGTCGAACACCGGCGGCTGCCGGTCCCCTTCCTCGAAGGAGTCGGCCAGTACGCCGGTCGCCAGCCGGTTGACCTCGTCAAGGATGCTGCGCGCCACATCCTCGTCAACTTCGGCGAAGGGCCCGGTGCCGAGGATGTCGCGTCGTCCGAACACCTCGAAGAGGTTGAACTCCAGGTCACGCACGTTGCTCTTGTAATGGCCCATGGGTGCAGATCTCCTTGAACCGAGGTCGTTATGTACTGGCCAGTAACCCTACTAGCAATGCTACCCGCGGGTAACCATGGCCATGCATGGCATGCTCGACTCCATGGACGCCGAAGAACTCGCCACCAGGTGGCGAGAGCGACTGGATTCCTGGGCCATCCCCGAGGAGATCCTGGCCAAGGCTCCGGCCGATCCGTGGAGCCATTCGCCGGCCAGGTTCGCCACGCGTACCGACCGGGCGCTGGCCGAGCCCGACGACGGGCCGACCATGAGCCGCCTCGCCGAGGCGCTGCCCGACAAGGGCACGCTCCTCGACGTCGGCTCGGGTCCCGGCGCCGCCTCCCTGCCGCTGCGCGAGCGCATCGGCCATCTGTACGCCGTCGACACCTCGGCGCCGATGCTGGAGGGGCTGACGGCCAGGGCGATGACCCTCGGCGTGCCGGTCACCACCGTCGAGGGGCGCTGGCCCGACGTGGCCGCCCACGTGCCGGTCGCCGACGTCGCCGTCGCGGCCCACGTGGTCTACAACGTGCCCGACCTGGCGGAGTTCCTCCAGGCGCTCGACCGGCACACCCGGGGGCGGGTGGTGCTCGAACTCCCGCACCGCCACCCCATGAGCTGGATGACGCCGCTCTGGCAGCACTTCCACGGCGTCGACCGTCCGGTCAGGCCGATCGCGGAAGACTGCGTGGCGCTGGCGGCGGCGCTCGGGTTCGCGGTGCGGGTGGAGGAGCGGGAGGCGCCCCTGGAACGTTTCACGTCGGTGGAGGAGCTGGCCGAGAGCGCCTGCCGCCGCGTGTGCCTCGATCCCTCGCGGGTGGGGGAGGTGGCCGAGACGGCGGTCGAGCTGGGCATGTGGCCGGTTCCCCGGGATCGCTGGGTCACCATCTGGTGGGAATGATCCGGTTTTCCGGGCCGTTCCACTAGATGAGCTGACCGCTCCCGGACGAGACGCGCCGTACCCGGACACGCCAAGACGACGCACGTACCTGTACGTTCTCGTCTTCAGGAGCATCGATCATGGCGTGGATCCTCATCATCCTGGCCGGCCTCTTCGAGGTGGCCATGGCGCTCTCGCTCAAGCTCAGCAACGGCCTCAGCCACCTGTGGTGGACCCTGTCGTTCCTGGCCACCGCCGTGCTGAGCTTCGGCCTGCTCTCCTACGCGCTCAAGTCCCTGGAGGTCGGCACCGCGTACGCGGTCTGGACCGGCATCGGGGCCGTCGGCACCGCGATCCTCGGCATGATCGCCATGGGCGACGAGGTGTCGCCGCTGCGCCTGGCCTCGATCGCGCTCATCCTCGCGGGCGTCGTGGGGCTCAACCTGGCCGGCGGACACTAGTGCGCTGATCGAGATTCGATGCTCGACCCCGAGGGGAACGAGTTCTGCGTCCGCCGGAGCGAGGCCGAGAGGGCCTTGCCCGAATGATGTTCTGTCGGTGAAGC
>JABFVJ010000454.1 GCA_013362835.1 Nonomuraea sp.
CGCGGCTGGTCCGCACGAGCGTCGCGGCGGCCAAGGTCGACACCATCGTCGGGCCGTCGGTGTGGCGGCTGTTCGGCGGCCACCCCGTGCTGCTCGCCGCGCTGGCCGAGCACCGTGCCGTGGAGATCGACGGCATGCCGCTGCTGCCCGGCGGCGACCTGGTGTGGCACGACGACCGCGCCCGCGCGGGCGAGGAGGCCGACCCGTTCGCGACGGCCCGGGTCCAGCTCGCGGGCGCGCTCGCGCCGGCCGTGCCGCCGCTCGACCGCCATCCCGTACGCATCGCCGAGCCGGTGCTCGTCGAGGGTTACACGGCCGACCGGCAGGACGAGGGCGGGCTCGCGTTCATCCTGGGCGGGAACAGGATCGCCGTAGACGTGGACAGGCTCCCGGCGAGCTGCCCGCTCACGCCGGAGCTCGTGGCCGCGTCCTCGGCCTGCGTCGGGCTGGTGCGCTGGGACGGCGGCAGGTGGCTGCTGCAGCCGCTGGCCGTACGCGCGACCGTCAAGAAGAAGCCGGTGACCGCGCACAACGGCGACTGGGCGACGGGCCCGACCGACCCCAAGGTCGTCAAGGCCGAGGCCAAGGCCGGTGACGTGGTCGCCGTGCTGCGCGAGCGGGCGGGACGGCTGCTGCGGAAATGAGCGACACATCGACGGGCGCCGACGAGACCCGGCGCCAAGTGCTGTACTGGCGGCTCATGTCCCGGCTGTTCTCCGCCGACGAGCAGCCCGCGCTGGAGACGGCGAGCATGGGCATCGTGGGCGACCTCGGGCTGCCGCCCGCGCTGCTCGACCCCGGCGTCTCGGTGGACACGCTCGTCCAGCGTTTCCCCGAGCTCGGCGACGAGCTGCAGGACCTGATGGCGGAGAAGGAGCACGAGGAGGGCGGCGAGGTACGCCGTGCCGCCCTGGTCTCCAAGCTGCTGCTGAACGTGTTCTCGACCGGCTCGGGCAACGTCACCGCCGGCGACCTGGCCCGCTGGAAGCAGGACGCGGGCTGGTTCGAGAAGGGCATGGGCTGCGAGCCCGGCGGGCTCAGGCAGGGTCCGGGCAACGAGGAGCTGGCCGCCGTGCTGGCGATGATCGAAGGCGACCTCGTCAAACGCATGCGCCTGCGCGAGGTGCTGGCCGACCCTGTCCTCGCCAAGCAGCTCACGCCCAGCATGTCGCTCATCGAGCAGCTGCTGCGCGACAAGTCCAACCTGTCGGGCGTGGCGCTGGCCAACGCCAAGGCGCTCATCCGCAGGTTCGTGGACGAGGTCGCCGAGGTGCTGCGTACGCAGGTGGAGAAGACGAGCGTGGGCGTCATCGACCGTTCGGTGCCCCCGAAGCGGGTCTTCCGCAACCTCGACATCGAGCGCACGATCTGGAAGAACCTCACCAACTGGAGCCCTGAGGACCAGCGGCTCTACGTGGACCGGCTCTATTACCGGCACACCGCTCGCCGTACCACCCCGGCGCGGCTGATCGTGGTCGTCGACCAGTCGGGCTCGATGGTCGACGCGATGGTCAACTGCACGATCCTGGCCTCGATCTTCGCCGGGCTGCCCAAGGTCGACGTGCACCTGGTCGCCTACGACACCCGCGCGCTCGACCTGACGCCGTGGGTGCACGACCCGTTCGAGGTGCTGCTGCGTACGACGCTGGGCGGCGGCACCGACGGCACGGTCGCGATGGCGCTGGCCAGGCCGAAGATCGTCGATCCGCGCAACACCGTGATGGTGTGGATCTCCGACTTCTACGACAACCGCTCCCTGATCACCGACTTCGAGTCGATCCACCGTTCGGGGGCGAAGTTCATCCCCGTCGGGTCGGTCAACAGCTCGGGCCACCAGAGCGTCGACCCGTGGTACCGCCAGAAACTCAAGGACCTGGGCACCCCCGTGCTCTCCGGCCACGTCCGCAAGCTCGTCTTCGAGCTCAAGAACTTCCTCGCTTAGGAGAACAATGAGTGACATGCTGCGCGCCCCCGCCGAGGTGAAGTACGCGGAGGAGCTCGACTGGCTGGAGTCGGTCGACGACGGCCCCAAGCCGTTCTCGTGGCGGCTCAGCCCGCGCATGATCCGCATCTTCATCCTCGGCTCCGAGCGCTCCGACGGGCTCGACCGCGAGATCCCGCAGAAGTGGTTCGGCGACCGCAGCTTCGTCGAGCGGAGCATCGTGACCCTGGCCTCCGACCGCGGCCTGCTGCTGATCGGCGACCCGGGCACCGGCAAGAGCTGGCTGGCCGAGCTGCTGGCCGCCGCCATCTGCCGTAACTCCACGCTGGTCGTGCAGGGCACCGCGGGCACCACCGAGGACCACATCAAATACTCGTGGAACGTCTCCATGGTGATCGCCAAGGGCCAGTCGCGCGAGTCGATGATCCCCTCGCCGATCATGAACGCCATGGAGAACGGCGTGATCGGCCGCTTCGAGGAGCTGACGCGTTCGACGAGCGACGTCCAGGACGCCCTGATCTCGATCCTTTCCGAGAAGTACGTCTCCATCCCCGAGCTCGACGACGACAACATCGTCTTCGCCCAGCCCGGCTTCTCGATCATCGCGACGGCCAACAGCCGCGACCGGGGCGTCAACGACCTGTCCTCGGCGCTCAAGCGGCGGTTCAACTTCGTCCGCATCCCGGTGGTGACGAACAAGAAGAGCGAGGCGGAGATCGTCCGCTTCCGTACGGAGGAGCTGCTGCGCCGGCACCGGATCGAGCTGGACCTGCCGCCCACGCTGCTGGACATCCTGCTGCAGAGCTTCGCCGACCTGCGGGCCGCCGCGGCCTCGGCGACCAGCGACGACGAGAAGCTGGAGTCGGCGCTGTCCACGGCCGAGCAGATCGGCGTGCTGGAGGACGCGATCCTGCACAGCCACTTCTTCGGCGACCGCACGCTGCGGCCGGACACGCTGGCGAGCTCGCTGGTCGGCTCCCTCGCCCGGCGCAGCCCCGAGGACCTGGCCATCCTGAACAAGTACTGGCACGGCGTCGTCGAGCCGCGCAGCAAGAAGGACGGCGGGCCGTGGCAGGACTTCCTCGAGGGCGGCCGCCAGGCCATCACCACCCTGTCATGAGCCTCTTCCAACCGCTGAAGGAGCAGCTCACCACATGAGTCTCTTCCAACCGCTGAAGGAGCAGCTCGGCGAGGCGGCCTCGGCCTTCGGGGGCGGCGCGGTCTCCGACATCCTCACCGGCATGGTCGAGGACGTCGACCGGGCGCTGCGCGAGGAGCTGGAGATCTTCCCGGTCTGCCACCATTCGCCGGCCTCGGCGCTGGCGATGGTGCGCCGCCTGCGGGACAAACAGCCCAAGGTCATCTACCTGGAGCTCTGCGAGGACCTGGAGCCGCTGCTCACCGAGCTGCGCAACTGCCGGCTGCCGGTGGCGCTCCAGGCGTTCGCGACCGAGCTGGAGGGTTTCCCGAAGGGGTCGGGGCCGCTGAGCGTGGTGGCCCCGATCACCGAGGCGTCGGCCGAGTACCAGGCCATCTCGTACGCGCTGGAGACCCCGGGCGTCGAGCTGGTGCTGGTCGACCGGTCGTCGGACCACGTCTTCCAATGGATGCCGCAGGAGCGGCCGGAGTCGCCGAAGGGCGAGGAGTCCGAGCTGCACGGCGACGCCGTCGGCGTCGAGATCGGCGACCTGCGTCCCCGCTTCGCCGAGCTGGAGGAGCACCTGCTGCACCACGGCAAGGTGCGCCACTGGTCGGAGTGGTGGGACCAGTACGTCGAGCAGCCGCTGTCCGGCGCCGACTACGACACCTACCGCCAGGTCATGGTCCTCGTCGGCAGCCTGTTCCGCCGCCTGCGCCCCGAAGGCGACCGGCTGGCGCTCGACGAGGAGCGCGAGCGTTACATGTGGACGAGGATGCGCGAGCACCTGTCCGCCTCGGGCGCCGACCCGGCCGACTGCCTGTACGTCTGCGGCGCCTTCCACGCCGCCAGCCGCGTCGAGCAGTTCGGCCTGGCCGCCACCGCCCCGTACGAGATCGGCCCGCGTACGAAGACCCGCTGGCTGTACGGGCTGATCCCGTCCAGCCACTCGGCCATCGAGGCGCAGTTCGGCCTGGCCTCGGGGTCGGTGTCGATCGCGGCGGCGACCTGGGCCAAGTCGGTGACGCGGAGCGGGCTGAAGCCGTTCCAGCTCAGCGGGCAGAAGGGCACGCGCAAGAAGGCGGCCAAGCTGCCCGCGCCCGCCGCGCCGGCGCGGGTGGCCGACCGGCTGACCGGGTTCCTGTCCAGGCCGCCCACGCTCGACGCCCTCGACGAGGCCGAGCTGCTCGGCTGGTGCGTGGACATCGTCCGGCTGGCCCGCCGCAACGGCTACCTGGCCAGCACCGCCGACGCCATCGCGGTGTTCGAGACGTCGATCCTGCTCGCCGGCATGCGCAACCGGGCCAGGCCCACGCCGTACGACTTCCAGGACGCGGCCGTCACCTGCATCGAGAAGGACGTCGTGCCGGGCCGGCGCGACGTGCGCCGCCTGTGCGAGATCCTGCTCGGCGGCGACCGCATCGGCTCGGTCGGCTACGACGCGCTGCCGCCGCTCGCCCAGAACGTCTACGACCGGCTCCGGCCGCTCGGCGTCGACCTGGACAAGCGGACGATCCAGCGGGCGCTGCTCGACCTGCACGCCGACCCCGAGCTGCTGCCCTGCTCCGACCTGCTGTGGATGCTGCGTTACCTGCTGCCGGGCGACGCGGCGCGGCCGATCATGGGCGAGCGCAGGCTGGGCGAGCGGCCGATCCAGGAGAGCTGGGACCTCGCGATCGGCCGCAACCAGCGGGCCATCATCGAGCTCGGCTACGAGGGCGTCACCATCGAGCAGGTGCTGGAGCAGCGGCTGCGGCGCAAGGTGTGGGAGCCCGACGCCACCGCCGCCGTCGCCCTGGCCGCCGTCGAGGACGCGATTCTCTTCCTGGGCGGCGGGCGCATCGCCGACGAGCTGGGCGCGCGGGCGGTCGAGCTGCTCGCGGCCGAGCGCGGCGTCGACGACGCGCCCGACGTGCTGCGCAGGATCCGCCGGCTGCTCGCCTACTACCGGACGGCCGAGCCCACGCTCCCCGCCTGGTGCGAGGCGTTCGTGACCGAGGGGTACGCGCACTACTGCACGCTGCTGCCGACCGCCTTCGTCGAGGAGGACACCGGGGTGCGGCAGGTCTCGGCCATGCTCGGGTTCCTGTTCACGATGGAGGGCCTCGCGCTGGCGCTCGGCTGCGACCGGGCCCAGCTGGAGATCGCGGTGCGGCAGTCGCACCCGGAGGCGCCGGCCAAGGTGGCGCTGCTGTGGGCGGCCCAGCATCTGCTGGGGCTGCTGCCGATCGCCGAGTTGCGCGCGCGGTGCGACGAGCTGCTGGCCAACCCGCTGGTCATCCCGTCGTTCCCGCTGTACGTCACGGGGTTCGTGCAGGCGATGGAACCGGCTCCCGCGTTGTCCGGGTTCGTGGTGGAGGTGATCTCCAAGGCGTTCGGACGGCTGCCCGACCAGGTGCTGCTGCCGTGGCTGCCGAAGCTGATCATGACGCTGCGGGACCAGGCGGGCGAGCTGATGCCCCTCCTCGTACGGGAGGCGGGGCGTACGTTCCCCGGCGGGCTCTCGGCCCTGGACGCCTGGACGCCGCCGTGGGAACGCGCGTCCGGCCCCGCGCCGAAGGCGAGGCCCGCGGCGTCCGGGCCGGTCGCCGATCTGCTGGCCGGTCACCCGTCGGCCTGCGACGCGGTGGCCGAGCTCCTGGGCTGCGAGGGCGGCTGGCGGACCGGCGCTCCCGTCGCCGAGCACCGTGAGGTGGCGGCCCTGCTGACCGCGCACCCCGACACGGCGCTCGCCCTGGCGGGGCTGATCGCCTGAAGGACTGGCGGCACCGTCCTGGGAAGCGCGGGTGCCGCCGGATGAGCGCGGGCGCCGGACCGAAACCCCGGCGCCCGCGCGAAACCAGGCCCGCGAACAGCGGCCCGGAGCTCGCGCGGCCCTGAAAGCAGGGGGCGGCCCTCAGCGTGGTGGTGCGCCCACAGCGGGTCAGCGGCCGAAGCAGATGGTGTGGCCCGGGTGGACGCGGTCGGCCTTGTACGTCACCTGGTCGATCGAGACGCCCTTCGGGTCGACCAGGACGAGCGTGTCGCCCTGGTTGCCGAGCTGTACCCGCCCGTCGAGGGTGACCTGCAGGACGCCTCCGCCCGCGAGCG
>JABFVJ010000372.1 GCA_013362835.1 Nonomuraea sp.
GCCGTTGATCAACCTGACCCAGGTCCCACGCGGGTCGGGGAACCGCGCCCCCGGCTCCAGCGCCTCCGCGAGGTCCCGCTCCACCTGCGGGTCCGGCTGCGCCAGCCCGCCGGGCATCCCGTACGGCCTGCACTCGACGAGCCTCGGCGGCCGCCGTTCCCGATCGAACCAGTCGGCGTCCGCACTCGTCCTCCCCCGATCCACAACCGGATCAAGAAGATGCCGGGCACTCCCCCGCCCCCGCTCCATCCCTGACGCGAGCCCCTGCTGAGCCCCCCACGCCACCCCAGGATCAAGAGGATGACGAAGACCCCCGTTACTCCTGATCCCACCACCCTTCACCCCTGGCACGCTCACCCCACCATTGGTGGCGCCCAACGCGCTCGCCCGACCGCCCTTCGAGCCCGACGCGCTCGCCTCGTCGGCCTTGGGGGCCGGTGTGCTTTCGTCACCGGCTCGCGGTCCGGGCTCTCGGTTGGGATCGAGGGCATGCGAGCCGCCCGGCTCCCGGGTGAGTCCTGTGTTTCCACCACTCGTCGCGTCGGGGGCGGCTGTGGTGCCGGAAGCGTGCAAGCCGGCCGGCACGGCGCCAAGCGCAGTGGCGCCGCCCGGGTCTGTGGTGCGGGCGAACGCGCCCGCCGCTGAGGCGTCCCCGCCGGGGTGGGCGACCATGCCGGGGTGGGCGACCATGCCACGCACGACGCCGAGAGCCTCCGCTGCGGCCACTCCATGGGTTCCCGAGGCGGCCCCATTAGGACCCGCTGCGGGCGCTCCGGGAGTTCCGGTCGAGCCAAGCCCTGGAGGGCCCGATGAAGGCGGTCCGGAAGGGACGGCCGAGGGCGTCTCGGGGCGTTCGGTCGAGTGTGGCCCGGGAGGAGACGGGGGGGTGGAGCGGTCGGTCGGGTAGGGGGGCGGGGTGGATTGGCCGGGTGGGCGGGCGGTTTGGGGCGCTTGGGCGCTTCGGCACCCCAGCGGGACGCCTCCGCCAGCCAGCGGCGTGCCCCCACCGCCCAGCGGGACGCCTCCACCACCCACCTGGGTGCCCCCACCGCCCAGCAGAACGCCTCCACCACCCAGGGGGGCTCCTCCGCGGGCCAGCGGGGATTCTTCGTCACCCAGTAGGGTGCCCCCGTTGCCCAGCGGGGTGCTTTCGCCGACACGGGCGTGGTCGGTGGGGGGCGTTAAGGGGGGCGAGGTTTCATGGGAGGAGGGCTCGGTCGTGGTGGGCATGTGGTCGGGGCCGGCTTCGGCGGCACGTTCGTAGTCGAGCCACCGGACCCCCTCCCCCACCACAGGGTTGTAGTGCCCCTCCGGAAGGACCCACCGGACGCTCGACTTGCGATCGCGGAACACGTCCTGCCTCCTGTCGTACTCGACGACCGATCGTAGGGCCGTCGTCACGCTTCGGAGGGGAAGTCAGGAAGATTATCGGTCAGAACTGACCGCCTTACCTGCGCAAACGCCCGCGAATCAGGTCACAGTCACCGTGAGGGTGTGCCAGCCGCTGGCTCCATCGGGCGCGGGCGGCGCCTGAAGGTCGGTCTGGGTGCGTCCGGCCGCGTCGGTGGCCCGTACCTCGATCGTGTGCTCGCCCGGGGTCGCGTCCCAGTCGAGCGCCCACTGCCGCCAGGTGTCCGGGCCGGGCACGGCGGCGAGCCGCGCCTGCCGCCACTCCCCTCGGTCCACCCGCACCTCCACGGCGTCCACCCCGGTGTGCTGCGCCCACGCCACCCCGGCGATCACCGTACGTCCCACCTTGAGCGAGTCCCCCGACTTGGGTACGTCGATGCGCGACTCCGTCTTGATCGGCCCCTTGGCGGCCCATCCACGCGGCGTCCAGTACGCCTCGTCCCGGTCGAACCTGGTCACCTTGACGTCCACGACCCACTTGGTGGCCGAGACGTATCCGTACAGTCCGGGCACGACCTGACGTACGGGGAAGCCGTGTTCGAGCGGGAGCGGCTCCCCGTTCATGGCGATGGCGAAGAGGGCGTCGCGGCCGTCGGTCACCACGTCCACGGGGGTTCCGCAGGTGAAGCCGTCGTCGGACGTCGACAGCAGCATGTCGGCTCCCGACTGCAACCCGGCGCCACGCAGTACGTCGGCCATGCGGACGCCCAGCCAGCGGGCGTTGCCGACGTACGGGCCGCCGACCTCGTTGGAGACGCAGGTCAGGGTGATGTCCGCTTCGGTGAGCGGCATGTTCAGCAGGTCCGAGTAGGTGAGTTCGATGGGCTTGTCCACCATGCCGTGGATGCGGAGCTTCCACTCGCGGGGGTCCACCCGGGGGACGACGAGGGCCGTATCGACCCTGTAGAAGTCCTGATTTCTGGTGATGAAGGAGGAGAGGCCGTTGATGCGGAGGTCTGTTCCTGGAGGCAGGGGTTTGGCGGGGGTCGCGGGCTTGGGCAGGGCCACGTTGACCCGGGCCTGGTCCAGCGCCCGCCGCCCGCCGAACTGGTCGCCCAGCACGGCCGCCGTCCCGGCGACCACCACGCCCCCGGCCACCCCGGTGAGCAGCCGCCGCCGGTCGAACTCCCTCGCCTCTCCCCCGGCCCGCATCACCACGGGCCGTTCCACATCGACCGGCTCGCCCGCCGGCTCAGGGGCGCTCACCGTACGGGAAGCGCGGCGGATCAGCCACGCGAGCGTCAGAGCCCCGCACACCACTCCCACCACCGTCGGCAGCACGTCCGGCACGCCCGCCCCCGGACGGGTGAGCACCGCGCCCGCCCCGATCACCCCGAAGGCGGCCAGCCCCGCGTAGCCGTACGCGAGCCGCCTCCTCGCCAGCACCCCGATGAGAGCCGCGATCACGGCGAGCACCACGAGCACGCCCCCGACGAGAACGGTCTTGTCGTTCTCCCCGAAGGTGTTGATCGCGAAATCCTTCACCGGGGCAGGCGTCAGGTCCACGGCCGCGTCGCCGACCGCCACCACGGGAAACGTCTCAGGGCCCGCGAACGCGGCGACGAGCTGCGCGATCCCGAGGGCCAGGGCCCCCGCCGTCAGACCGGCCAGGGCTCCCGCCCAGGCGGGCACCGTCTCATTCCTCTGCACAGTTCCGACGTTACGCGCCCCGCGCCACGGGGTTCTTACGCGGTGGTTACGAGCTGAGCAGGTCGCGCACGATCGGCGCGAGGGCGCGGAAGGCGCGGCCCCGGTGGCTGATGGCGTCCTTCTCTTCGGGCGACAGCTCGGCGGTGGTGCGGTCGTGGCCGGCGGGGACGAGGATCGGGTCGTAGCCGAAGCCGTTGGTGCCTCTGGGCGTGGTGACGAGATGGCCGGGCAGGGTGCCCTCCACGACGCGGTGCTCGCCCGAGGGCAGCGCCAGCGCGGCGGCGCAGGCGAAGTGGGCGCTCAGCTTCTCGGCGGGCACGTCGGAGATCTGCGCGAGCAGCAGGTCGAGGTTGGCCTGGTCGTCGCCGTGGCGCCCGGCCCAGCGGGCGGAGAACACGCCGGGCATGCCGTTGAGCACGTCGACGCAGAGCCCCGAGTCGTCGGCCACGGCGGGCAGGCCGGAGCCCTGGGCGACGGCATGGGCCTTGAGCAGCGCGTTTTCCTCGAAGGTGACGCCGGTCTCGGCGACCTCGCCGATCGAGGGGAACTCCTCCAGCCCGACGATCTCGAACCCCGCCAGGATGCGCCGCAGCTCAGCGATCTTGCCCGGGTTGCGGGTGGCCAGAACGATCCTCATGCGCCCAGCGCCTCCTGCTGGATCAGGGTGAGCTCCTCGCAGCCCGCCACGGCCAGGTCGAGGAGCTGGTTGAGCACGTCGCGGTCGAACGGCACGCCCTCGGCGGTGCCCTGCACCTCGACGAAGGAGCCGTCGCCGGTCATCACGACGTTCATGTCGGTCTCCGCGGCGACGTCTTCGGTGTAGCAGAGGTCGAGCATGGGGACCGCGCCGACGATGCCGACGGACACGGCCGCGACCGAGCCGATCAGCGGGTCTCCCGGGCACATCTTGCGCGCCCGCATCCAGGCGACGGCGTCGGCGAGCGCGACATAGGCGCCCGTGATCGCGGCCGTCCGGGTGCCGCCGTCGGCCTGAAGGACGTCGCAGTCGAGCACAATGGAGTTTTCGCCCAGCGCCTTGTAATCGACGCATCCGCGCAATGATCTTCCGATCAACCGGGAAATCTCGTGAGTGCGCCCGCCGATTTTGCCCCGAACCGATTCCCGATCGTTACGGGTATTGGTCGCGCGCGGCAGCATCGCGTATTCGGCCGTCACCCAGCCCTGCCCGCTGCCCCTGCGCCAGCGCGGCACGCTGTCCTGCACCGACGCCGCGCACAACACCTTCGTGCCACCGAACTCGACCAGCACCGAACCCTCGGCGTGCGTGAGCCATTGCCGCGTGATGGTAATGGGGCGTAGCTGATCAGGGTTGCGGCCATCCTGTCGGGACATGCAGATCACCCTATCTCCGAGCCACGACACTCTTGACCAAATGTGTCCGACACATGGATCCTTACGCAATGACAACGGGGGTGTTGCGAAACCCTGACTTCCTCCGGTTCCTGAGTTCGCACGTGGCGAACGAACTGGGGGCGAACATCTCGCGCGTCGCCCTCCCGCTGGTCGCCGTCCTGGCGCTGAACGCGGGGCCTGTCGAGGTCGGTCTGCTGTCCGCGCTGCAGACCGCCGCGTTCCTCCTGATCGGCCTGCCCACGGGGGTGTGGGTCGATCGCATGCGCCGCCGCCGGGTCATGGTGGTGAGCGATCTGGTCAGGTTCGTGCTGCTCGCGAGCATTCCGGTGGCGGCCCGGCTCGAAGTGCTGTCGATCACGATGATGTTCGCGGTCGCGCTGCTCGTGGGCGTGGCTCAGGTGTTCAACGACGTCGCCGACCAGACGTACCTGCCGGATCTGGTGAGCGCTCAGCGGCTCGGCGACGGCAACTCCAAGCTTGAGGTGGTGCGCTCGGGCAGCTTCCTCGCCGGCCCCGGGCTGGGCGGCGCGCTCGTGCAGCTGGTCGGGGCCCCGGCCACGATGCTCGCGTCCGCGCTCGGCGCCCTGACCTCGTCGTTCTTCCTCATCTCGATCAAGAGCCCCGACAAGCCGCCGTCCGGGCGCGAGTCCGAGCCGCTCCTGCGCGGCATCGCCACCGGCCTCCGTTACGTGTGGCGCGACCGCCTGATGCGGATGTTCGCCGCGTCGTCGGCGCTGGTGAACCTCACGGTCGGCGCGATACTCGGCCAGTCGGTGCTGTTCCTGGCCGAGGACGTACGGCTCTCGCCCGGCCTCATCGGCGTGCTGCTCATGTCAGGCGGCTTCGGCGGCCTGATCGGGGGGTTCGCCGGCGGCTGGCTGTCCAGGAAGTTCGGCACGGCCAGGATGACGCTGCTGGCCGTCACCGTTCCGGCGCCCTTCGGCCTGCTGATGCCGCTGACGCAGGCCGACTGGCGGGTCGTGTTCTTCGCGGTCGCCTCGATCGCGCTGTCGGTGAGCTCGGCGCTCGGCAGCGTCGGCCAGATCACCTACCGGCAGACCACGGCCCCCGAACACCTGCTGGGCCGGATCAACGCCTCGGTCAGGTTCCTCGCCTGGGGCGCGCTGCCGCTGGGCGCGCTGCTCGGCGGCCTGCTCGCCCAGGAGATCGGCGTGCGGGCGACCTTGTGGGTGTGCATGGCCGGGCGGCTGCTGTCGATCGTGCCGCTGCTGTTCTCGCCGCTGCCGGGGCTGCGCGCCTTCGACGAGGCTCAGGTCAGGTCGTAGACGACGCCGCTGCGCGCCAGCTCGACGGGCCCGCCGTAGCCGCCCTTGGAGGCGTCCTCCAGCACTCTGGCGTTGTCGTTCCATGGCACGAGGTGGGTGAGCACGAGCTTGCCCGCGTCGGCCCTGGCCGCGTGCTCGGCCGCCTGGCGGCCGGTCAGGTGCAGGTCGGGCGGCAGGTCGGGGCCGTCGACGAACGACGCCTCGCACAGCATGAGGTCGGCGCCCGCGGCCAGCTTCACCAGCTCGGCCGACTCGCCGGTGTCGCCCGAGTACGCCACGCACGCGTCGTCGCTCACCACCCGGAACCCGTACGCCTCGACGGGGTGGTTCACCAGGCCCGCGGTGACCGTGAACGGGCCCACCTCGAACGAGCCGGGCGACAGCGGATTGAAGGCGAAGGCGGTCTCCAGTCCGGGCTCGTCGGGCATCCCGTACGCCGCCGCCAGCCTGCGCGGCGCGGCCTCGGGCGCGTACACGGGCACCAGCGGGTACGGCGCGTCCGGCCCGTACGTGCGGGCCACGTGGTAGCCGCACATGTCGAGGCAGTGGTCGGCGTGCAGGTGGGACAGGCAGATGGCGTCGACGTCGTAGAGGCCGATGTGGCGCTGGAGCGCGCCGAGCGAGCCGTTGCCGAGGTCGAGCAGCATCCTGAACCCCTCGGCTTCGAGCAGGTAGCAGGACGCCGGGCTGTCGGGGCCGGGGTAGCTGCCCGAGCATCCGACGATGGTCACCTTCATGTGGGCCTCCCGTTATAGGTGGTACCCCCCACTGGTGCTACTTCGACCTCATCGATCTCCGGGCCCAGGAAGCGCCGGCCGAGCCGGGCGAAGAGCTGGGAGTCGCCGGTGGCGCGGAAACGGTGCCGGGGGGTGGCCTCGCCCCCCGCCGCCAGTCCTCGGTCGTGCAGGATGCGGTAGACGTCTTTGGCCGTCTCGTCCGCGCTGGAGACCAGCGTGACCCCGTCACCGACGACGTAGGAGATCGCGCCGGTGAGCAGCGGGTAGTGGGTGCAGCCGAGGATGAGCGTGTCGCAGCCGGCCGCCCTGATGGGCTCAAGGTAGCCGCGGACGACGCCGATGAGCTCGTCGCTCATCGTCTCGCCCCGTTCGACGTACTCCACCAGGCGTGGGGCGGCCACGCCGGTGAGCTGCACGTCGGGCGCCGCGGTGAAGGCGTCGTGGTAGGCCATCGACTCGATCGTGGCCCTGGTGGCGATCACGCCGACCCGGCCGGTGCGGGTGGCGCGCACCGCCCGCCTGGTGGCGGGCTGGATCACCTCGACGACCGGTACGTCGTAGCGCTCGCGCGCGTCGCGCAGCACGGCCGCGCTGGCGCTGTTGCACGCGATCACCAGCATCTTGACGTCCTGCTCGACGAGGTGGTCCATCACCTCCAGAGCGTAGGCGCGCAGCTCCGCGATGGATTTCGGCCCGTAGGGCTGGCGGGCCGTGTCGGCCACGTAGGTGATCGACTCATGGGGCAGCTGGTCGATGATCGCGCGGGCGACGGTCAGGCCGCCGACCCCGCTGTCGAAGATCCCAATACTCGCGTCCGGCACGCTCTAGAGGGTAGGCGACCTGCACGATCAACACTGCGTAAGAATGCTCACACCTGGTGAAGGCGGGACTGTCGCCTTGCTCACATCAGCCCCTTCCGACCCTCGCGAGCTGGCGTGACTGGGCGACCAGGCGGCCCGCGGAGTCCCAGACCTCGACCTCCTCGTCGAACCAGCCGTCCGAGATGAGGCGTCCGCCGCCGATGAGCGTGAGCCAGCCGGGGGCGGGCAGGGCGCGCAGGTGCCAGGTGAGGTCGACGGTGGGCGCCCAGCCGCGCGCGCCTGCGGAGAACACCACGGGCGGCAGCGCGTCGACGGCCAGCGCCAGCACGTACGGGTCGGCGTCCTGCGGCTCGGCCATCCTGAAGTACGCGCGGGACTCCGGCCTGCCCGTGGGGTCGCCGTTCAGCCAGGCGATGGTGGGCGGGTCGAAGCGCAGGTCCATCTGGGCGTTGAGGGTCATGTTGTTCTCGGGCTTGGGGTCGGGGAGCTTGAGGCACTCCTCGACGGACGGCATGACGACCGAGGGCGTGTCGGTGTAGACGGGCTCGGCGCCGCCCAGCGTGGCCGTGGTGATGAGGCTCTCGATCTGCGGCACGCCGTCCTGCACGAGCGTGGCCCTGGCGAACGCGACCGTACGGCCGGACTTGAGCGGCTCGATCCTGACCTGCGCGGGCCCGGGGACGGGCGACTTGAGGAACTGGGAGGTCGTGCTCACCGGGTGGTCGAACGGCGAGGCGTCGACCGCCGCGCGCAGGACGACGGCCATCAGGTAGCCGCCGTTGAGCGGGCCGCCGATGGAGTAACCGGGGTCGAGGCACACGTCATAGGTGGTCTCGTCGACCCTGATCGCCTGCGTCGCCTCGTCGAACTTGCTCATCCCGCCCTGCCTTCAACGTACGGAACTATATTCTAGTAGTCCCCCTACTCTACGGCCGGGCGTGCCGTCCGCACCACGCCGATCCCGGATCAGCGCGCCTACCTGCGGAAACGTCCCTCGGGTGGGACAGTTTGATCATGGCAACTGTCACCGAACTCATAGGGCAGTCCGTGTGGGACTCCAACGGGGTGTGGATCGGTCACGTCGTCGACATCCGCGTCGTCCGGCACAAGGGAGAGCTCCAGCAGAGCCACACGGTCTACGGGCTGGTCGTCTCGGGGCGGCGTGCCCCGTTCCTGCTCGGGCTCACCCGCGACCGCCAGGGCCGCTCCCCCTGGCTGTCCAGGACCCTGGCGCGGACGGTGTACGCCGGGTGCACGTTCGTGCCGTGGGCCGCCGTGACGGAGTGGACCGGCGGTGAGGTCCACCTCGATGTCCTGAAAAAGGAGCTGAGTCGGGTCTAGTCCTGACTTCAGCACATTGCAAGCGGTCATCTAGCAACATCAGCTACCTTCTCTGTGGTCAAAAGTCCACATTGTGAGTTGAGTGATGTCTGCGAATAATCCCCCGCCGCATGGCCAGGATCCTGATCGCACCACCGTGTACCGAGGAGGCTGGGAGCAGCCGCAGGAGACGCCGCCCGCGCAGCCGTACCCGCCGCAGCAGCAGCCGTACCAGCAGCCTTATGGCCAGCAGCCCTCGTACGGGCAGGAACCCCAGCCCGGCCAAGGGGCTCCCCATGGGCAGCAGCCGACTTACAGCCCCCAGGCGGCCTATGGCCAGCAGCCGTCCTACGGCGCCCCGTACGGCCAGCAGGGCCAGCAGAATTGGCAGCAACAGGGCCCGTACGCCCAGCAACAGCAGCAGCAAGGTTGGCAGCAGCAGGACCAGTACGCGCGGCAACAGCAGCAGGGTTGGCAGCAGCAGGGCCCCGAAGGCTTCGGGCCCCCGCAACCGGCGAAGAAGGGCCGCAAGGGCTGGCTGATCGCCGGCGCCGCGGCGCTCGCGGTCGTGCTGCTCGGCGGCGGCGCGGTGTGGGCCGTGGGCGCGATCGGCGGCGGCGGCACGCAGCCGGACGAGGTCCTGCCCGCGGACTCCATCGCCTACGCCCGCCTCGACCTCGACCCGGCCGCGAACCAGAAGCTGGCGCTGTTCCAGCTCGCGAGGAAGTTCACGGTCACCAAGAACTCCTTCACCGGCGAGGACCCGCGCCAGGCCCTGTTCAACCTGGCCAACCAGGACGGCGACAAGAAGATCGACTTCGCCAAGGACGTCGACCCGTGGCTGGGCAGCAGGGTCGGCTTCGCCGCCGTGCCCTCCGGCAAGGAGCAGCCCGACTTCGCCGTCGCCGTCCAGGTCAAGGACCAGGAGCAGGCCAAGGCCGGCATCGCCAAGCTCATGGACAAGGGCAAGTACGGCCTCGCCTTCCGCGACGACTACGCGCTGCTGTCCTCCACGCAGGCGCTGGCCGACAAGTTCGCCAAGAGCGAGGGCAGCCTCGCCGACAACGGCGAGTTCGCCGAGGACATGGGCGCGGTCGGCGAGCAGGGCGTGCTGTCGTTCTGGGCCGACATGGCCGGGGTCGCGAAGCTCGCCGACATCCCCGCCGACCAGGCGGCGAGCGTCGAGCCGATCAAGGACGCCCGGTTCGCCGGCGCCCTGCGCTTCGACAGCGCCTTCGTCGAGCTGGCCGGCGTCGTCAGGGGCGCCAAGGGGCTGACCCAGGGCGACCTGCAGGCCGGTGACCTCGGCACGCTGCCCGGCAGCACGGCCGGCGCGCTGTCGATCTCCGGCATGGACCAGATCATCACCAAGCAGTGGGCCGAGATCGAGAAGTCGGCCACGGCGACCGGCGGCGCGGAGGTCCAGCAGCTCTTCCAGGAGGCCAAGACCAAGTTCGGCCTGGACCTTCCCGGCGACGTCGCCACGCTGCTCGGCAAGAACCTGACGGTCGCGGTGGACAGCCAGGGCCTGGACGGCGACCAGATCAAGGCCGGCGTCCGCATCGTCACCGACCCGGCCAAGGCCCAGGCGGTCGTGGACAAGGTCGAGAAGGCGATGACCGCGAGCGGCCAGCCCGCCCCGCAGATCGCCAAGGTCGCCGGCGACGGCGTCTTCACCGCCGCGACCAGCGACGAGTACGCCAAGAAGCTGGCCGAGGAGGGCAACCTCGGGGACTCCGAGACCTTCCAGACCGCCATCCCGAACGCCGGCGAGGCGACCTTCGCCCTGTTCGTGGACCTCGACAAGGTCGAGAACCTGTACCTGAAGACCATGCAGGGCGACGACAAGGCCAACGCCCAGGTCCTGCGGGCCGTCGGCCTGAGCGGCAAGCAGACCGACACCGAGGCGAACTTCTCGCTGCGGGTCCTGTTCAACTGACCATGAGAAAGGGGGCGGCCGATCCGGCCGCCCCCTTTCTCATGTGGTCCTTACGCCCAGAGCTGGCCTTCGAGGCGTTCCTCGGCCTCCTCCAGCGTGCCTTCGTAGGCGCCCGTGGACAGGTATTTCCAGCCGCCGTCGGCCACCACGAAGACGACGTCGGCACGTTCGCCGGCCTGGACCGCCTTCCTCGCCACCCCGAGCGCGGCGTGCAGCGCGGCCCCGGTGGAGACCCCGGCGAAGATGCCCTCCGAGGCCAGCAGCTCGCGGGTGCGCCGCAGCGCGTCGGCCGAGCCGACGGAGAAGCGGGTGGTCAGCACGGACTCGTCGTAGAGCTCGGGGATGAAGCCCTCGTCCACGTTGCGCAGGCCATAGACGAGCTCGCCGTAGCGCGGCTCGGCGGCGACGATCCGCACGTCGGGGACGCGCTCACGCAGGAACCTGCCGACGCCCATCAGCGTGCCGGTGGTGCCGAGCCCGGCCACGAAATGGGTGATCGTGGGCAGGTCCTCCAGGATCTCCGGGCCGGTGGTCTCGTAGTGGGAGCGCCAGTTGGCCGGGTTGCCGTACTGGTAGAGCATCACCCAGGACGGGTTGTCGGCGGCCAGGCCCTTGGCCACGCGTACGGCCTCGTTGGAGCCGCCCGCGGCCGGCGAGGAGATGATCTCCGCGCCCCACATGCGCAGGAGCTGGCGGCGCTCCTCGGAGGTGTTCTCCGGCATCACGCAGATCAGCTTGTAGCCCTTGAGCCTGGCCGACATCGCGAGCGAGATGCCGGTGTTGCCGCTGGTGGGCTCCAGGATCGTGCAGCCGGGCGTGAGCAGGCCGTCCTTCTCCGCCTGCTCGATCATCCACAGCGCCGGCCTGTCCTTGATCGACCCGGTCGGGTTGCGGTCCTCCAGCTTGGCCCAGACGCGTACGTCGGCCGACGGCGACAGCCTCGGCAGGCCGACCAGAGGAGTGCGGCCGACCGAGTCGATCAGCGATTCGAAACGCATGTCACCCGCCGGCGACGGCGGGCAGCACGGTCACCGTGTCGCCGTCGGACACAGGGGTGCCGAGGCCGCCGAGGAAGCGCACGTCCTCGTCGTTGAGGTAGACGTTGACGAAGCGGCGCAGGCTGCCCTCGTCGACCAGGCGCGCCTTGATGCCGGGGTGGCGGGACTCAAGGTTGCTGATCAGCTCGTCGAGCGTGGCGCCCTCGGCGTCGACCGCCTTCGCGCCGTCGGTGTAATTACGCAGAATGGTGGGAATGCGAACCTCGATGGCCATCGCGGTCAGTCTCCTCAGATGTGGTCGTCGTCCCATCGGCGCAACACCGATGGCTGGATGCGGATTCCAGGTGGGAAATCTGTACGGCGGATTTCCTCAGCGACAGTCGTAAACGACGACAGCCGGGGTGTGCGCGAAGAGGAAGCTCTGCACCGGCCGGACCATCATGGGAGGAATCTTACCTCTTCCTCCTCGATCACCCCATCGACGATCCGGTAGGAGCGGAACTCGGCCTCCTGCTCGTCCCTGGTCGAGACCAGGACGTAGTGGGCCTGCGGCTCGGAGGCGTAGGACACGTCGGTGCGGGAGGGGTAGGCCTCGGTGGCCGTGTGGGAGTGGTAGATCACGACCGGCTCCTCGTCGCGGTCGTCCATCTCCCGCCACACGCGGAACTGCTCCATCGAGTCGAACCGGTAGAAGGTGGGCGAGCGCTCGGCGTTCTCCATGGGGATGAACCGCTCGGGCACGCCGTCCTTACCCGCGATCACACCGCACGCCTCGTCGGGGTGGTCGGCCCGCGCGTGCGCGACGATCTTGTCTGCCAGTTCCTGTGAGATCGTGAGCATGCCCCGGAAGCTACCAGAGGGCCCTTACCAGGCTGTCTTGGAGGTAGGTCAGCCAGTCGTAGGTGACGTAGGCCGGGTAGCGGGGGTCGTCCTCCGACATCATGGCGATCTCGTCGTGGACCTCCTCGGTCACGTCGAGCTTGGTGCCGAGGGTCAGGCGTACGTCGTTGAGCGAGCGCAGCCACGCCTGGGCCTGCTCCGGCGTCAGCTCGGCCCGCCCCGACCGCGCGGTGTCGAGGACGGTCTGGGCGTCGGCCCGCTTGCCGTCGCGCAGCGTGGCCTCGGTGTAGCGGCGGAACTCCGTGGCCTCCTTCTCGTCCTCGTACGCCGAGGGGAACAGCCGGGCCAGCACCGGATCGGTCGGCGCCTTGGCCGAGCCGATGCCGAGCGCGCGCTCCAGCGGGTCGTCGCTCGTCTCACCGGGCGAGACCAGGCCGAGCAGCATCGAGACGAGCGAGCGCAGCAGCGACACCTCGGCCGCCTCGAACTCCGCGATGACCGAGCCGTCACGGCCGGCCGAGAACCCCGAACTCACCGTCGCCGCCTCACTTGACCGAATCCGGCTGGACCGTCGCCCACAGGCCGTAGGAGTGAAGAATCTGCACATCGCGTTCCATCTCTTCGCGCGTGCCGCTGGACACGACCGCCTTGCCCTTGTGATGAACGTCCATCATCAGTTTCTCCGCCTTCTCCTTGCTGTAGCCGAAGACGGTTTGGAAGACATAGGTCACGTAGGACATGAGGTTGACCGGGTCGTTCCAGACGATGGTCACCCATGGCAGATCGGGCCGGACGTCCGATGACGGACGCTCGACGGTGATTGGAGCGGTGCTACCCACATCCATGAGTCTGCCCTATCTGGGTCGTAGTCTTCGAGTCGTGAGAATGACCATGAGCACTGCGTTGCTCACAGATCACTATGAGCTGACGATGCTCCAGGCGGCGCTGCGCAGCGGCGCCGCGCACCGGCGCGCGGTCTTCGAGGTGTTCGCGAGACACCTGCCCGGCGGGCGCCGCTACGGCGTCGTCGCGGGCACCGGGCGCATCCTCGACGAGCTCGAAAGCTTCCGTTTCGGTGATGAAGAACTGTCCTACTTGCGCGAGCACGAGGTGGTGGACGAATCGACTCTGGCGTTTCTCGCCGATTACCGGTTTTCCGGGAACGTCTACGGCTACCGCGAGGGCGACCTCTACTTCCCCGCCTCCCCGATCATGATCGTGGAGGGCACGTTCGCGGAGGCCGTGCTGCTGGAGACGCTGACGTTGTCGGTGCTCAACCACGACTGCGCGATCGCCTCGGCGGCCTCCCGCATGACCAACGCGGCCGGCAAGCGGCCGCTCATCGAGATGGGCTCACGCCGTACGCACGAGGCCGCCGCCGTGGCCGCCGCCCGCGCCGCCTACATCTCCGGCTTCGCCTCCACCTCCAACCTCATGGCCGGCCGCCTGTACGGCATCCCCACGGCGGGCACGGCCGCGCACTCGTTCACGCTGCTGCACGACTCGGAGCGGGAGGCGTTCGAGGCCCAGATCGCCTCGCTCGGGCCCGGCACGACGTTGCTGGTGGACACGTACGACGTGGAGCAGGCCGTGCGCACGGCGGTCGACCTGGCCGGCAACAAGCTGGGCGCGGTCCGCATCGACTCCGGCGACCTGGCCGCCGCCGCGCAGGAGGTCCGCGAGCTGCTGGACTCGCTCGGCGCCTTCGACACCCGCATCGTGGTCACCTCCGACCTCGACGAGTACGCCATCGCCGCCCTGGCCGCCGCCCCCGTGGACGGCTACGGAGTGGGCACCTCCCTCGTGACCGGTTCCGGCGTCCCCACGGCGGCCCTGGTCTACAAGCTGGTGGCGCGGGAGACGGCGAACGGCAGGCTGGAGGCCGTGGCCAAGCGCTCGGTCGGCAAGCCGTCGCGGGGCGGGCGCAAGGAGGCGTACCGGCTGCTGGACGAGACCGGCCACGTGGAGACCGAGCTGATCACCACCTCCGGCGTCGCCCCCGAGGGCGGCATCCCCCTGCTGCACGAGCTGGTCCGCGACGGCGAGGTCGTCGGCCGGGAGCCCCTGTCCGCCGCCCGCGAACGCCACGCCGCCGCCGTCGCCCTGCTCCCCCAGGACGCCCTGCACCTCGGCAGGGGGTACGCGGCCGTCCCCACGGAGTTCGCCTGACGTGCTCAATGAACGATCCGCGAACTGGACCGCCGCGACGACCTCGGCCGGACACGGCGGCAGGGCGGCGGGCCGATGGGCGGATTTCTCATTAGAGTGACCATATGGGCACCGCTTTGATCATCGTCGACGTGCAGAACGACTTCTGTGAGGGTGGCAGCCTGGCCGTGGCCGGCGGCTCCGAGGTGGCCGCGGCCATCACCCGCCACATCCAGGAGCACGGCTACGACCACGTCGTGGCCACCCGCGACTACCACATCGAGCCGGGCGCCCACTTCGCCGACGCGCCCGACTACGTCACGACCTGGCCCGCCCACTGCGTCGCCGGCACGCCCGGCGCCGACTTCCACCCCTCCTTCGACGTGTCGGAGGTCGAGGAGGTCTTCAGCAAAGGCTCCTACGCCGCGGCCTACAGCGGCTTCGAGGGGACCTCGGGCGACGGCGCCCCGCTGGCCGACTGGCTGCGCGAGCGCGGCGTCACCGAGGTCGACGTGGTGGGCATCGCCACCGACCACTGCGTCCGCGCGACGGCGCTCGACGCGGTGAAGAACGGGCTGGCGGTGCGCGTGCTGCTCGACCTCACCGCGGGCGTCGCCCCGGCGACCACGGAGGCGGCCCTGTCGCAGCTGAAGGACGCGGGCGCGACGCTCGTGGGGGCGCCCGTGTCGGGCTGACGGGCCCCGGCTCCACCGACGACTTCGGCTGCTCATGGCCGCTCACGCACCGTACACAGTGCGCAACCCTGCGGTCATGTGATATCCAAGGACGACATAACCTCTCCGCAGTCGAAGTAGTACGTAGAGTCATATCTCTTCATCCTCGTGTGAGGTTCTTTCATGCTTGCCATCTCCCTAGGCGTCGCCTGGCTGCTCCTCGGCCCCCTTGCCCTCTGGGTGCTCGTCCGGGGCCGCCCGGGGGCGAAGGTGGGGGCGGTCGCGACGCTGGCGCTGCTGGAGGGCGCGACGATCGCGATGAGCCGGGAGCTGCCCGATCCCGGCCCCGCCGTCGTCGCCCACGACGTGCCGCCGGCCGCCGCCCGGCCCGCCTGCGACGAGCGCACCCCGATCCCGCAGTGGGCCAAGCTCGGCAAGCACCTCGTCCTGTCGTGGACGGCCGCGCCGCACGAGTGCGACACGGCCAAGGTGATCGCCCGTCCCGACGGCCACAGGCTGCTGGTGTGGGTGCACGAGGGCCCGCTGCGCGGCGAGCACAAGGGCGTCCGTACGCTGCCCGTGCGCGTCGAGGACGGCGTGGCCGCGCTCACGGTCCCGCTGGCCGACAGGGAGCGGCTCATCCCGGTCGACGGACGTTCCGGGAAGAGGATCCCGGCCCCCGCACGAGAGCCGGGCCCCCTCTAAAGCTTGGCCACCGCCAGCCGCAGGGCGTCGTCGAACCTCGCGAAGACCTCGAACGCGTGCCGCAACCCGGTGATCGACAACACCCGCGCCATCACGCCCTGAACGCCTCCGAGCAGCAACCGCGTGCCCCTCGACTCACACCGCTGCATGACTTCGACGAGCTCGTTCAGGCCCATCGAATCGCAGAAGGCGACCTCACCGAGGTCGAGGATCAGGAACGGTTTGGCGGGAAGCTCCCAGATGCGGTGCATGTGCTCCCGGAGCACCGGCACCGCGTTGACGTCGAGCTCCCCTTCGAGCCGGATGACGATGGCGTTTCGAGAGAGGCCGGAAGTGACGGTGAGCGCCGACTTTCCAAGGGCCTCAGACGACATGGGCAAGATCCTTCTGCAGATCCCAAGACAGCCAAGAAAGGTTGTTGCCGTTCCGACCGGCCTTCTAACGGAAGGCCACTGCTCTGTGACCAAACGCGTAGGGTCCCCCCGCCGGTCCGGTGTGAACCGGCGAAGGGACTCGCGCTAGCGTCGCTGGGTGGCCCATCTGCGGATGGCGTCGATGCGTTCCTGGATCTGCTCGGCCGTCGCCTGGGCGATCGGCGGGCCGCCGCAGGTGCGGCGGAGCTCGGCGTGGATGACGCCGTGCGGCTGGCCGGTGCGGTGGTTCCAGGCGCCCACCAGGCCGTTGAGCTCGCGCCGCAGCTCGGCGATCTGCTCGTGGGGCGCCAGGGTCTCCTTGGGCGGCTCGACGGTCTGCTTGCGCTTGGCCGCCTGCTGGTCGGACTGGCGCTTGCGGAGCAGGGTGGCCACCTGGTCGGGCTCCAGCAGGCCGGGCAGGCCGATGAAGTCTTCCTCCTCGGCCGAGCCAACCTCGGCGCCGGTGCCGAACTCGCCGCCGTCGAAGAGCACCCGGTCGAACGTGGCCGACGTCTCCATCGTCTCGAACGGCAGCTCGTCGCCCAGGACGTCGGGATTGTCCTTCTGCCGGTTGGCCTGCTCCAGCAGGCTGTCGTCGAGGCCGTCCTCCGGAGGCTTCTTGTTGAGCACGTGGTCGCGCTCCACCTCCATCTCGTTGGCCAGCCCCATGAGGGTGGGCACCGAGGGGAGGAAGACCGAGGCCATCTCGCCGCGCTTGCGGGCACGGACGAAACGGCCCACGGCCTGGGCGAAGAAGAGCGGGGTCGAGGTCGAGGTGGCGTAGACGCCCACGCACAGGCGCGGGATGTCGACGCCCTCGGAGACCATGCGGACGGCCACCAGCCAGCGGTCGTGGGAGGCGGCGAACTGCTTGATCTTCTTGGACGCCCCCGGATCGTCGGACAGGACGACCGTCGCGCCCTCGCCGGTGATGGCCCGCAGGTGGCGGGAGTAGGCCCTGGCCGTCTCGTGGTCGGTGGCGATGACCAGGCCGCCCGCGTCGGGGACGCCCCGGCGGACCTCGGTGAGGCGCCGGTCGGCGGCCTGCATGACCTGGCGGATCCAGTCGCCCTTGGGGTCGAGCGCGGCCCGCCACGCCTGGGAGAGCTGGTCTTTGGTGAGCGGCGTGCCGAGCGTGGCGGCGATCTCGTCGCCCGCGCGGGTGCGCCACTTCATCTCGCCGGAGTAGGCGAGGAAGATCACCGGACGCACGACGCCGTCGTCGAGCGCCGGGCCGTAGCCGTAGGAGTAGTCGGCGACGCTGCGCTTGAGGCCCTCGCCGTCTTCCTCGTAGGCCACGAACGGGATCGGGTTGTCGTCGGACCTGAACGGCGTGCCGGTGAGCTGGAGCCTGCGGGTGGCCGGCTCGAACGCCTCGCGCACGCCCTCGCCCCACGACTTGGCGTCGCCCGCGTGGTGGATCTCGTCGAAGATGACCATCGTCTTGCGGGCCTCGGTGCGCGCCCGGTGGAGCGCGGGATGCATGGCGACCTGCGCGTAGGTCACCGCCACCCCGGTGTAGTCGCGCGAGGTGGTGCCCTGGCTGTTCTTGAACTCCGGGTCGATGCCGATGCCGACCTTGGCGGCGGCGTCGGCCCACTGGCGCTTGAGGTGCTCGGTGGGCGTGACGATGGTGATCGCCCTGATCACCCCGGCCGTCAGCAGCTCGCTGGCGATGCGCAGGGCGTAGGTCGTCTTGCCCGCGCCGGGGGTCGCCACGGTGAGGAAGTCACGCGGCTCGCGTCTGAAGTACAGGTCGAACGCCTGCTGCTGCCAGGCGCGCAACTTCGGAGCGGTGCCCCACGCGGCGCGGTCTGGATAGGAAGGCGAAAGGTGGGACGCGGCGAAGGTGCTCACCGCATCACCTCTGGGGTTCGTGTGCTTCGCTCTCTCACAGTGACCCAAGAGTAATCGGGCCCACCGACAAGACGTGCCGTGCACCGCTGATTCTGGCCAAGGTCTTCCCTACGTGCTATGTGGCTTATCGGAAGCTCGTCATCACCGCGTCGAGCGCCTGTCTGCGGCCGGTTCCCTCGGGCTGGAGCAGCCCCACCAGCATGACCGCCCGGCCGGCGCGAGTGAGAAGCATCACGCGGAGGAAGGCCGGCCGGTTGACGACGTCCTGGTACTCGGCCCGTAGCGCCCGGGTGTGTCCCTGAGGGATCGCCCGGTCCTCGACGACCGTGACCTTGTCCCCCTTGAGCAGGAGCCTGGAGTAGAGCTCGGCGGCCTGCGCCGTGGCCTTCCCGGGGTCCGCGGCCCCGCCGGGGACCGGACCGGCCATGACCATGCCGCCGTCGCCGTCCCTGACGACCGACGTGAACCCCGTGACCGGCGCCACCGGCCCGACGCTCCACCCCGGCGGCAGCCGTAGCGACACGCCCGCCAGGGGGTCGTTCAGGCGGTCCTGCGCGGGCGGCGGCGCGGTGAGCCGGGGGATCAGCGTGCGCGCCCCCGCGAACAGCCCCACCCCCACCAGCACCGCGAGCAGCCCGCCCGCCAGGCGGCGCCAGGCGCCGCCCCCCACGCGCCGCCCGATGCCGGGGTCGGCGGGGGTGCCGTAGAACCGGGCCGAGGGCGGGAGCGGCTCGTCCGAGGGCGGGGAGGCGTCGCGGATGCGGGGGTTCCAGGGCCGTTCCCGTTCGTACGGGTCGCGGCGCAGCCGGGGCGGCCAGGCGGGCTCCTCCGCGCCTCCAAGGCCGCCTCCACGGCCGCCCCCGAAGCCGCCCCTGAAGCCGTCGCCGAAGCCGTCGTCGAAGTCGTCATCGGAGTCGTCGGGCCGCGTGTCCCGGGGAGGAGTGCGGCGGTGCCTGGGCCCGGGGGGCCAGACCCGGTGATCATCCTCCATGACACCTCCTCGTCCCGCTGTCCTATCACTCCTCGGGACGAAGATCTGGCGATCTGTGACCGCTGTGGCGGGAGGTACGGAATCGCATCGCTCAGCGCGTACGGGGGGCCAGCAGCGTGGCGGCGAGGGCGATGGCCGCCATGAGCACCGAGATGATCACGAACCCGGTCGCGATCTGCGCCGGGCCGTGGCCGACGACGTTGACCACGGCGCCGCCCAGCCCGGCGGCCAGCGCCGAGCCCAGCATGTCCGTGACCGAGAGCGCCGCCGAGTTGGCGCCCTGCTCGTCGACCGGCGACTGCCTGAGCGCCGTGACGCTCACCGTGGTCATGCCGAGCCCCATGCCGAACCCGGCCACCATCCACGCGGGCACGGTGATCCACCCGGTCACCGAGGGCAGCACCGAGAACAGCGCGATCACGATCCCGACCGTCACGCACGCGGCCCCGAGCCTGATCCGCCGATAGGGGTCCGCGGTCCGCCTGCTCTGCAGGAACGAGCCCGCCGACCAGCCGAGCGCGCCCATGGTCAGCGCGATCCCCGCGTCCCGGACGGTGAACTCCTTCACCGACTGCAGCGCCAGCGGGATGAAGAAGTTCACGCCGAAGAAGGCGGCCGAGAAGAAGCCGCGCAGCATCACGGTCGTGGGCAGCCCGTGCCCGAACCTGAGCGCGCCCGGCGGCAGCAGCCGGTACAGGCCGTAGATCAGGAACGCCAGCCCGGCGAGCGTGGCGGCCACGCCGCCCACCGGCCGCCGGTGCACCTCGTCCACGCCCCACAGCAGCACGCCCGCGCCCCCGGCGGCGGACGTGGCGGCGAGCGTCATCGCGAGGGGCCGCGAACGCGGGCCGCCCGACGGCTGCTGATCCTGGGAGGACGGGGCCATCCGCAGCGCCGGGACGAGCATGACGAGCGCGGGCACGACCAGCGGGATGATCCCGTAGAAGACGAAACGCCACCCCCACTGTTCCCCGACGGCCCCCGCCACGGCGGGCCCCACCATCGACGGCACGACCCAGGCGGCCGAGACCGCCGCGAAGACCTTCGGCCGTACGGCCGCCGGGTAGACGCGCGCGATCATCACGTACAGGGCCACGATGGAGGCGCCGGCGCCCAGGCCCTGCACGGCCCGCGCCACCAGGAACAGCTCCTTGAACCCGGCCGATCCGGCGAGCGCCATCCCGGCGACGAACAGCAGCACCCCGACCAGGAACGGCACCGGGTAGCCGCGCCGGTCCGACCAGAGACCCGCCACGACGTTGGCGAACAGGCTGGCGATGAGGAAGCAGGAGAAGCTGATCCCGTAGAGGTTGAGCGCGTCGAGGTCGATCGAGACCTCCGGCATGACGACGCCGACCGACATCCCCTCGAAGGCGATCAGGGTGACCACCAGGATGATCCCCAAGGTGGCCGTACGGTACTCGGGCCCGAGGATGCGGGGTGAGGTGTAGGGAGTGTCGGTTGCCTTCGGTGCTGTCACCTACACATCGTAAATGGGCCGAATCTACGCATTCGCGCTGCGTCGGAAGGCCGCCCACATCTCGTGCATGCGCTCCGCCTGCCCCGCCGTGAACTCCGCCATGCACCGGTCATGGGTGTAGTCCATGAAGTTGCGCATCGGATCCTGGCCGGTGTGCGGGCAGGTGTCCTTGGTCTCGGGGCAGCCCTCGGTCGCCTTGGCCTCGGCGGCGGTGTCGTCGATGCCGTCGCCCGGGGGTTCGCAGCCGTTCTCGAACGTGTGGAACAGCCCGAGCCAGTGGCCGATCTCGTGGACGCCGGTGAAACCCCTGTTG
Organism: Nonomuraea sp.; assembly: GCA_013362835.1. Next base: position 20,957 of record JABFVJ010000372.1, read on the forward strand.
TAGTTCGTCATCGCGCCGCCGGGCAGGCTGCGCCAGTCGATCACGACGCCGTCCAGGCCGGGGGCGCCCTCGTACCAGTAGGGGTAGCTGGCGAAGCCGAGCATGAGCTCGCTGAGCTGGGCGATGTAGAGGTTGAGCGTCTGGGGGCCGCCCTGGTGCAGGCGGCTCTTCATGGCCTGCTCGTTGCCGACGGGGTCGGCGAACCAGGCGCCGTTCTCCTGGACGGAGACGCCCTCCAGATGGAAGCGCACGCCGGTGTCGGCGCCGCCGTAGCGGCCGGCGTACGCGGCGTTGAGCACGTCGATCTGCGCCCTGACCGCCTGGTCGGAGACCTTGCGCGGGCCCCTGGTGATGACGTGCACCCTGGTCGGCACGGTGATCTGCGTGGGCACGGCGACGCCCCGCAGCCGGGTCTTCAGCTCGGCCGTGACCTTGGCGACGTCTTCGGGGCGCGGCGAACGCGGGCCCGGCGCGAAGGGCGCCGGAGCACGCAGCTGAGCCATGGAGGGGACACAAGCCACCGCCGGCACGGGTGCGGGCGGGGTGTCTGCGCCGAGGAGCGGCGTGAGGCCGGCCGCGAGCAGGCATGCCAACGAGACGGCGGTCGCGCGCCGGGCCATGCGATCCCCCCGATACGGTGTGTGCGCTGGTCAGCGCTACTGACCGTAGCTCCACCCGGGGGGATTAGCCCTCAGCAACACTCACTGCTTGTCGTCGTCGCCGCCACCCTGCGGGAGACCTTCGTAGATCTCCTTGCACTCCGGGCAGACCGGATATTTCTTCGGGTCACGGCTCGGCACCCAGATCTTGCCGCACAGGGCGCGGATCGGCGTGCCCGTCACCATGCTCTCGGTGATCTTGTGCTTGTCCGCGTAGTGGGCGAAGCGCTCGTGGTCGCCGTCGCCGTGCGAGGTGCGCGGAGTCGTTTCCTGCTCTGGGAGGATCTTCGTGCTCACCCCATCGAGTTTATGCCCGCCGGCGACCGCTCCCGCGTCACCTGCCGGCGGGGCAGCGCGGCGAGTCCGGTGAGCCAGCCGAGCGCGATTCCCCAGATCAGCCCCATGACCAGCGCGCCCGCGAGAAATCCGAGGTAGGCGCCGAGTCCGGCCTGCGCCACCTGGGCGAGCAGGCCCGCGCGCAGCAGGGTCACCACGACGGCGGCGGCGAGGAAGGCGCCCCAGGTCCGCCAGAATCCGCCGCGCGCGAACGCGACCGCGCCGACCAGGCCGAGCGCCAGCAGCGTGTCGGCGAGGGTCAGCAGCCAGGTCGTCTCGCCCAGCGGCACGACCCGCAGGCCGGGCAGCGCGTACGGCATGCCGACCGCCGACGGCACGGCCAGATACCCGACCCTCGTGACCAGGGCCGCGCCGAACAGGCCGAATCCCAGGACGATCACGAAGGCGACGATCGCCGGCAGGCTATTGCGAACAAGGCTCATGTTCGGCAGGCTAGCGGCGTCCATGATTGTGGCGGAAGACCCGTTTTCCCGGAGATCAGATGAAGCGTGCCAGGTTGCTCGCGACGGCGGCCGTGCTCGTCCTGCTGGCCGGTGGCGGCGTCGCCGCCGCGACCAGGGACGCCCCCGACGCGACCCACCGCTACGTCACCGACGACCGCGGCCGGGCGCTGATCCTGCACGGCTTCAACACGGCGGGCAGCGCCAAGGGGGCGCCGGACGCGCTGCCGGAGCTCACGACGGCCGACATCGACCGCGAGTACCGGGACATGGGCACGAACTTCGTACGCTTCCTCATCCAGTGGCGCGCGGTCGAGCCCTCCCCCGGCACCTATGACACGAAATATCTGGACAAGGTGGCTGAGCGGGTGCGCTGGTACGCCGACCGCGGCTACCACGTCATGCTCGACATGCACCAGGACCTGTGGGGCAACGGCATCACCCCCACCGGCGTCGCCGGCAACGGCGCGCCCGGCTGGGCCACCCACACCGACGGCCTCCCCGTGGCCACCGAGCACTTCACGTGGGAGATGTACTACCTGGAGCCCGGCGTCATCCGGGCCTTCGACCACTTCTGGAACACCACCGGCGAGCACCCCGAGCTGATGGACCACTACGCCAAGGCGTGGAAGGCCGTCGCGGCCCGCTTCAAGGACGTGCCGGGCGTCCTCGGGTACGACCTGATGAACGAGCCCTGGGGCGGCTCGGTCCAGGGCGCGACCTTCGAGACCGGCCCCCTCGCGACCCTCTACAGGAAGACGATCGCCGCGGTCAGGGAGGCGGACCAGGACGGCTGGATCTTCCTGGAGCCGCAGGCCGTGGGCGTCAACTGGGGCCTGCCGTCGGCGCTGCCGCACTTCGACGACCCGCGTGGCGGCCCCCCTCGCATCGCCTACGCCCCGCACGTCTACCCGCTCCCCCTCGACCTCGGCGACGACTACACCGCGGGCTCCAAGGAGTGGACCGACCGCACGCTCGGCTGGTGGTACGAGAACATCACCCGTACGGCCGAACGCATGGGCGCCCCCGTCCTGCTCGGCGAGTTCGGGCTGGACATGACCAGGCCGGGGGCGGCCGACCTGGTCACGAAGGTCCAGGGGCTGAGCGACCGGGCCGGGACCGGGATGGCGTACTGGTCGCGGGACGCCGACGCGTGGGGGCCGTACGACAAGGGGGGCGAGGCGAGCCCGCTCGTGGCCGCGTACGTCAGGGCGTACCCGAGGGCGGTCGGCGGCGTGCCCGTGAGCGTCGAGTACGGCGAGAACCGCCTCCAGGTCGTCTTCGACGCCAACGAGACCGGCCCCACCGAGATCTACCTGCCCGAGCGCGGCTTCCCGCGCGGCGGCCAGGTCGAGGGCGGCACGGCCACCTGGGACGCCGCCCGGCGCGTCCTGACGGTCACGACCAAGACCTCCGGCCGCGTCACCCTCACTGTCACCCCGAAATAGCGAACGGCCCCCGCCACGATGGCGAGGGCCGTTCCCTGGAACGATCAGCCCATGTGGACCGGCGCGCCCTCGGACTTCCTGCCGGCCTTGACGAACATCGTCAGCGCGGCGGTCAGCACGGCGACACCCGTGCTGACGAGGAAGGCGAGGTGCATGCCG
>JABFVJ010000221.1 GCA_013362835.1 Nonomuraea sp.
ATGCGCTGCCGGGTGGCCTCGCGTCCGCGGGGCCGGGCGTCCGTCGTCGGGGCGTCCATGTCCCGAACTCTACTCAGGAATAAATCCACTTGCCGCGCGGCTAGTAAACATGCGTATACTCAAGTTGGATAATTGCGTACGAAGGGGATGTGGTGTCTTGGTAGCCCAGGCACAGGCCGCGCCCCCCGCCCGAAGGCAGTACACCCACCGCGAGATCCTCGAAGTCATGTCCGGGCTCATGCTCGCGATGCTGACGTCGATGATCTCGACTTCCGTGGTGGGCACGGCGTTGCCGACGATCGTGGGGGAACTCGGCGGTCAGGACCAGTACTCATGGGTGGCGAGCGCCACCATGCTGACGATGACGGTCTCGACGCCGTTGTGGGGCAAGCTGTCCGACCTGTTCGGCCGGAAACTGCTCTTCCAGACCGCTCTCGGTCTGTTCGTGGCGGCTTCATTGGTGGCCGGTCTCTCGCAGAACATGGGACAGCTCATCGGGGCACGTGCCGTGCAGGGCCTGGGTGTGGGTGGTCTGTCGGCCCTCGCGCAGGTGATCCTGGGGGACATCGTCTCGCCGCGTGAGCGCGGCCGGTACTCCGGTTACATGGGAGCCGTCTTCGGGATCTCCACGGTGGCGGGCCCGCTGCTCGGCGGATTCATCGTGGACACCGACTGGCTCGGCTGGCGTTGGTGCTTCTACGTCGTGGTGCCGTTCGCGGTGGTCGCGTTCGCGGTGGTGCAGAAGGTGCTGCGCCTGCCGAAGACCAAGCGGAACACCTCGATCGACATCTGGGGCGCGACGACCATCACGGCCAGCGCGGCCTCACTCATGCTGCTGCTCACACTGGGCGGCAACCAGTTCGAGTGGAACTCGTTCTGGACGTACTTCCTGGCCGCGATCGCGCTGCTCATGCTGGCCCTCGCGGTGCTGGCCGAGCGTACGGCGCGGAACCCGATCCTGCCCCCGCGGCTGTTCAGGAACCGCACGTTCGTGCTCACCAGCGCGGCCTCGCTGTTCGTCGGCATGGCCATGTTCGGCGCGATGATCTACCTGCCTCAGTACCTGCAGATCGTCAAGGGCCTCAGCCCGACGAACTCGGGCCTGATGACACTGCCCATGGTGGTGGCGCTGTTCCTCGCGGGTGTGGTGTCCGGCAAGATCGTCACGAAGACCGGCAAGTGGAAGATCTTCCCCGTCGCCGGTCTGCTGATCGTCGCCGTCGGCCTGTTCCTGCTGTCCAGGCTGCACGTCGACTCGGGCGAATGGCTCATCGGGCTCGACGTGGCCGTGCTGGGCATCGGGCTCGGCCTGTCCATGCAGATGCTCATCCTGGCCGCGCAGAACGGCTCCGAGCTGCGTGACATGGCCTCGACCACGGCCGGCGTGTCGTTCTTCCGCTCGCTCGGCGGCGCGATGGGCGTCGCGGGCTTCGGCGCGATCCTGACCAACCGGCAGGCGAGCGAGATGGCCGAGCTCGTCGCCAAGGCCAACCTCCACCTGCAGGCCGGCGGGCAGAAGCTGGGCAGCCCGGCGGCGATCCAGCTCCTGCCGGAGCCGCTCAAGGGCATCATCCTGGAGTCCTTCACCCGGGCTCTGGAGACGGTGTTCCTGGTCGGCGTGCCGATCGCCCTGCTCGGCTTCCTCGCGACGCTGTTCCTCAAGGAACTGCCGCTGCGCGGCTCGACGATGCCGACCGGCCCCAAGCCGCTCGGCAAGGACGACCTCGTCCTCGCCGGGCTGCTGCTGGAGCTCATCGCCCAGCGTGTCGAACGGTCGAACGGCCAGCCGTCCGCGCTGCTCACCGCGGTCGCCAAGATGGCGCCGCCCGACGGCCGTCCCGAGCGCGAACGCGCCTGGACGGTCGCCCAGAACGTGCTCCGGCCCACCTCGCGCGCCCTGATCGCGCAGTCCGGGCCGGCGCAGCAAGACCTCGTATCCGGAGGAGTCTCACAATGATTCGCAAGTTCGTGGGCGCCGTCGCGGCCGCCCTGGCCATCCTGGCCGGGCTGTGGCTGATGATCGCCCCCTTCGCCCTCGGCACGCAGCCCGAGAACGCCGACTGGACCGACCCCACCACGACCGAGTTCTTCTCGGGCCTCGGGGTGGCCGTCCTCGGCCTCGTGGGCGTCATCGGCTTCGTCCTGGCCATCTACGAGGAGCTCGTGGTCCGTGGCCTGGTGACCGTCAAGCAGCGGCCGGAGCCGGAGCCCGAGCCCGTGCCCGCCGCGCCGCAGGCGTCCTCCGCCGAGCTCGCGAGCCTGCTCGCACCGCTCGTCGAGGCGCTGCGTGAGGACATGAACAACCCGAGCCGCGGCGGTGAGCACCGCCAGAACGGCAAGGCGACCCTGGTGGGTCTGGAGGAGTCCCGATGAAGACCAAGCTGGGCATTTCCGCCCTCATCCTGCTGTTCCTCGGCGGTCTGTGGCTGGTGGCCGCGCCGTTCGCGGTCGGCTACCAGCCCCGGGGCGCCTCGTACGTGGACGCCACGGTCAACGACCTGTGGGTCGGTGGCGGACTCGCCGCCGTCTCGTTCGTCGCCCTGGTGATCTACGCCGCCGACTCTCTGCGCGAGCTGGCCCGCCGCGGCAAGCACGCCGACGTCTGACGCGAGTCATGCCGTGTTCGGCGGTAGCACAGACCCTCGCTGGGAGCCACTGGAAGGCCGGCTCCCAGCAGGTCAGTTCGAGATCGGCAAGGACGGCGCCGGCCTGCTGGTCGTGGGCTTCGACGGGTCGGACCCGAGCCGCAACGCCCTGGCGTACGCGGCCGGGCTGGCCCGCCGGGACAACGCCGCGCTGCTCGTCGTCTTCGTCGAGTCGCTCACCAGCTCCACGATGTGGTTCTTCGCCGGGTCGCCGATCATCCCCGACTCGGCGGCCGACCTCACCGACGACCTCCGGGACGAGCTGAGGGGCGCGGGAGTGCCCTGGCAGTTCGTCAGCGTACGCGGGGACACCGCGCGCGAGCTGGAGACGCTCGCCAACTCCTACCGGGCCGACGCCATCGTGGTCGGCAGGTCGCGCTCCTCGTGGCGCTCCCTGAGCGGCTCGGTGGCCGTCGGCCTGGCGAAACGAGCTCGCCGCACCGTGCTGATAGTCCCCTGACCTGGCGCGACGTCGCATATGGTGGCCAGATGAAACGTACAGCCGCCATGGCGTTCGTGGTGCTAGCTTCCGTTTCGTGCGCCGGGCAGGAACCCGTCGCCTCGTCCGGCGCCACCCCGACGCCCGCCCCGACCTCTTCGGAGCCCACCTCGGGGCCGACGTCGGGGGCGCCCACGCCGAGTCCCACGGAGCCGCCCGAGTTCTCGGCCAAGGTCACGAAGATCGGCCGCGATCGGCTGCAGTACTCGTGGCGGCCCGGTTGCCCGGTCTCCTACCAGGACCTCAGGCTGATCACGATGTCGTACTGGGGGTTCGACGACAAGCCGCACACCGGCGAGCTGGTCGTACGCAAGACCGTCACCGACGACATCACCACCGTCTTCAGGAAGCTCTACGACTGGCGCTGGCCGATCAGGCAGATGAAGCTCGTCGACGTCTACAAGGGCGACGACTACGACTCGATCGACGCCGACAACACCTCGGCCTTCAACTGCCGCCCGGCCACCGGATCGAGCAACTGGTCGAACCACGCGTACGGCCAGGCCATAGACATCAATCCCCGAGAGAACCCATATGTCACCGCGGACGGCGGCACGGCCCACCAGAATGCCAAGAAGTTCACCAAGCGCCCCATGAAGGGTAAAGGCGTGGTAAACCCGGGTGACAAGGTCGTCAAGGCTTTCGCCCAGGTCGGCTGGGAGTGGGGCGGCTACTGGTCGGGCACCAAGGATCTGCAACATTTCAGCAAGGGCGGAGGCTGAGAGAATCACCCCATGGCGGCTAAGGACGGCGACGGCTGGGCCGAATGCGGCCTCGGCCACAGACACTGGGGCATCCACGGGGCGTCGGGGCTGCTCCTCGTCCACCATGACGCCCTCGGCGTGCCCCACGTGCTCATGCAGAAACGTTCCTGGTGGAGCCATCACGGCGGCACCTGGGGGCTGCCCGGCGGCGCCCGCGACAGCCACGAGGACGCGGTCACGAGCGCGCTGCGCGAGGCCCGCGAGGAGGCCGCGCTCGGCGGCGAGGGGCTGCGCGTGCAGGGCGTCTACCTCGACGACCACGGCGGCTGGACCTTCGAGACGGTGATCGCCGAATCGTCCGTGCTGCTGGACGCCAGGCCCGCCAACCGCGAGAGCACCGAGCTGCGCTGGCTGCCGCTGCCCCAGGTGGCCGACAGGAAGCTGCACCCCGGCTTCGCCGCCACCTGGGACGAGATCCAGGGCGCCATCCGCCCCGAGACGATCGTCCTCGACGTCGCCAACATCATCGGCGCCCGCGCCGAGCGCGGCTGGTGGAACGACCGGCTGGGCGCCGCGACCCGGCTGCTCGGCGACGTGGCCGAGCTCAGGCTGACCCACCCCGTGCTCGCGCAGTGGTACCCGAGAGTGGTCGCGGTCGTGGAGGGCGCGGCGCGCAGCACGCCCGAGATCGCCGGCCTCCAGGTCGTCGCGGCCACCGGCAGCGGCGACGACGCCATCGTCGACGTCGTCCGTCAGGCCAGGCCGTGGGAGCGCGTGCTCGTCGTCACGGCCGACCGCGCGCTCAAGGAACGCGTCGGCGAGCTCGGCGCCGAGACCAGGGGCCCCAGGTGGCTGCTGTCACAGCTTGACGGATGAGATGTGATCGAACGCGGCCTTCAGCCCGGTCACGTCGAGCACCCGCTGCAGCACCCCGTGGACGCCGACCAGGTGTAACGACCCGCCGTCGCCGGTGACCGCGCGCTGGTGGGACACGAGCACCCACAATCCGCTGGAGTCGCAGAACTCCAGGTCATGGGTGTCGACGACGACATTGACGCGCCCTTCGGCGGAGAGCTCGATCAGACGCTCGCGCAGCAGCGGGGCCGTGAGCTTGTCGAGGTCTCCGTCAAGGCGCACGAGCGCGCCGCCATGGCCGCGCTCCACCTCGACGTTGAGATCCGCCACCTCCTGAACGTACACCCCTGTCACCACAGCCGCTATCGTGGTTTCCGCACAGGAGGGTTCGCATAGTGGACGAGTGCAGCCGCCTTGAAAGCGGCCAGGTCAGCGATGGCCTCGTGGGTTCGAATCCCACACCCTCCGCTCACTCGCGGACCCCCGCGAACCCGTCGCCCACGCAGGCGGCGAGCTGCAGGTAAGCCTCCCTGGTCGGCTCCTGGAGCCGGTCGAGGTCGATCTCCGCGCCCTCCTCCAGATGCGGGTCGTACGGCACCCGGATCACCGCCCGGCACCTGGCCGCGAAGTGCGCCTCCAGCTTCCTGATGTCCACCGCCGACTTCGAGCGCGGCCTGACGCTGCACAGCACCACGGTCGCGTTCCGCACCAGGTCGGCGTAGTGGTGGGCCTCCAGCCAGTCGAGCGTGGCGGAGGCCGCCCTCGCGCCGTCGACGGACGGGCTGCTGACCAGCACGATCTGGTCGGCGAGCCCGAGCACGCCGCCCATGGCCGAGTGCAGCAGCCCGGTGCCGCAGTCGGTGAGGCAGATGGAGTAGAAGTTCTCCAGCACCTGCGAGACGGCCTGGTAGTCGGAGCCGCTGAACGCCTCGGAGACCGACGGGTCGCGGTCGGAGGCCAGCACCTCCAGCCGCGAGGGCGCCTGCGAGGTGAACGCCCTGATGTCCACGTACCGCTTGACCTGGTCGCGCTCGTTGAGCAGGTCGCGCACGGTGGCCGAGGTCTCCAGCACGAGCTTGTCGGACAGCGTGCCCCGGTCGGGGTTGGCGTCGACGGCGATGACCCGGTCGCCGCGCATCTGGGCGAGCGTCGCGCCGAGGCCGACGGTGGTCGTGGTCTTGCCCACGCCGCCCTTCAGGCTCAGCACCGCGACCCGGTGGTGGCCGGTGGTGACGGGCGTACGCGCTCTGGTCACCAGCTCGCGGCGGCGGCGCACCTCCGGCGCCTCGCCCGGCTTGATCCACCCGCCGGACGCCTTGTAGACCAGCCGGCGCCAGCCCTTGGACGGCGCGTTACGCCTGCCGCGAAGCAGTGACTCGGGGTCGAGGCTGTCGGCGGTCGGCCGGCCGGTGAC
>JABFVJ010000234.1 GCA_013362835.1 Nonomuraea sp.
ACCGAACTGCTCCACCCCGCGTCGGTGTGTCGTTATTAATTATACCCTCTCCCCGGACCACTTCGTCCCGACGGGCCTTGCGCCGGTCCCGCAGCCGTGAGGAGCATCTGGCGCGCCGACCGAAGCCTTCCCGGAACGGGTCCGCGTTGCCGTGGAAAAGCAACGAGGCCCTGACCATTGGTCAGGACCTCGAACCTTGGTAGCGGGGGCAGGATTTGAACCTGCGACCTCTGGGTTATGAGCCCAGCGAGCTACCGAACTGCTCCACCCCGCGTCGCTGTCTTACTTCTTAAGACTATCGGCGACGGGGGGTGGGCGCAAACTGAACCGGCTAGGTCGTGCCTCCCGGCTGCGATCCCGAGGGTGTCGGGGTCGGTGAGGCCGTGGCCGGTGGGCTGGCCGACGGGGAGGCCGAGGGCGTGCCGGACGGGGTGGGCGACGGGCTCGCCGTGGCCGCCGGCTTGGCGTTGGCGCTCTCGATCTTCTTCAGCGCCTCCTCCAGCCGCTTCTGCGCCTTGCCGTACTCGTCCCAGTTCGGCGGGCTGGCCTGCAGGGCCTTCTGCGCGTCCTCGTAGGCCTTCTTGGCGTCGGTGATGGCGGTGTTCAGGGCCGAGGTATTGGCCTGGTTGGGCGTGGTCTGCTCTGGCTGGGTGTTCGGCTGTTGCTGCTCGCCGCCGAAGACCTGTTCCAGCGCCTGGTCGAGCGTGTCGCCCGAGCCGACCTTGTTGCCGAACGCCACCAGCACCCGCCGCAGGATCGGGTAGGGCTCCTGGCCGGTGCCCGCCTTGGTCTGGACGTAGACGGGCTCGATGTAGATCAGCCCGTTCGCGTACGGGAGCGTCAGCAGGTTGCCGTAGCGGACGTTGGCCTGGCCGAGGCCGAGCGGGCCGAGCTCACCCGAGAACTTGTTCTGGAAGTTGTTCTGGGCCTGGCCGGGACCGGGGACCGTGGTGTTGGACGGCATGCGCAGGATGCGCAGCTTGCCGTAGTCCTTGCCCACCGTGGAGCCCGCCGCCATGAACGCCGCCAGGTTGGGGCCCTCTCTGGGGACGAACGTCGTGGTCAGCGAGAACGACGGCTCGGACTCGTCGGGCATGGTCGCCGTCAGGTAGTACGGCGGCTGCTTGACCTGCTGGTTGCCCTGCGACGGGTCGCTCGGGATGTTCCAGAAGTCCTGGGCGCTGTAGAAGGCGGCCGCGTTGGTGACGTGGTAGCGCGACAGCATGTAGCGCTGCACCTTGAACAGGTCCTCGGGGTAGCGGATGTGCGCCTGGAGGTCGGCGCTCATCTGCGAGGCGGGCTTGATCGTGCCGGGGAAGGCGTTGGACCACGTCTTCAGCACCGGGTCGTTGCCGTCCCAGGCGTAGAGCGTGACCGTGCCGTCGTAGGCGTCGACCGTGGCCTTGACCGAGTTGCGGATGTAGTTGATCTCGTCCTGCGGCTGCTGGGCGACGACGCGGCGGTCGGTGGCGATGTCGCGCGTCATGTCGCCGAGGCTCTCGCTCTGCGAGTACGGGTAGGCGTTGGACGTCGTGTACCCGTCGATGAGCCAGGTGATCCGGCCGTCGACGATCGCCGGGTAGGGGTTGCCGTCGAGGGTCAGGAACGGCGCGACCTTCTCCACCCGCTCCCGCGGGTTGCGCACGTACAGGATCTTGGAGTTGTCGTTGACGTCGCCCGACAGCAGGATGTTCATCTCGCCGTACTTGGCGGCGTAGACCAGCCGGTTGAGCGCCGAGCCGATCGGGACGCCGCCCTTGCCGGTGTAGGTGGTGTTCTGCTGGCCGGTCTGGCCGCCGGAGACCGGGTAGTCGAGCTCCTGCGGGGTCTTCGGGTTGCCGCCGGCGATGACGTACTCGGTGGAGCCGGGGTTCTCGCCGAAGTAGACGCGCGACTCCTTGAGCCCGGTCTCGGCCGCGAGGGTGCCGGTGACCGGCATGTCCTGGCTGTCGTAGGCGGGCAGACCGCCCGCGTCGACCTGGTTGCCGGGCGCGGAGACGAAGCCGTAGCCGTGGGTGTAGACCAGCGCGCGGTTGATCCAGTTGTTCTGGGGCGCGGGCGGGCCGAGCAGCTCGCGGACGCCGACCACGTGGTCGACCAGCTTGCCGTCCTTGTCCGGGTAGCGGTCGACGTCGAGCTGCTCCGGGAAGCCGTAGAAGCCGCGGATGCGCTGGGTCTGCTCGAACGTGGAGGAGACCAGCGCGGGGTCGAGCAGGCGCACGCCCGTCACCGACTCGTCGCCGCCGGCGCTGACCTTGGTCGGGTCGGCCTGGGCGTCGTAGTCGATCACCTCGGCGTTCTGTACGTCGTAGGCATCTCGGGTGGATTGGATGTTGCGGTTGATGAAGAGCGCTTCCTTGCCCTGCTGGTTGGGCTTGACCTGGAACTGCTCGACCAACGCCGGGTAGACGCCGCCGATCAGGATGGCCGAGAGCACGAGCAGGCCGAAGGAGACGCCGGGCAGCATGCCGCCGGGGCGTACGATCCCGGCGAAGAAGAGCACGGCGCAGATGAGCGCGATGATCGCGAGGATGTTCTTGGCCGGGAGCACGGCGTTGACGTCGGTGTAGGACGCGCCGTGGACGTAGCCGCGGTCGGAGAAGACCAGGCCGAACCGGTCGACGAAGTAGGCGGCGGCCTTGAGCAGGACGAACACGCCCAGCAGCACGGAAAGGTGGATCCGCGCGGCCCGGGAGGCGTGCACGCCCGGCGACTGGAGCCGGAAGCCGCCGTACAGGTAGTGGGTGATCGTGGCCAGGATGATCGAGATGATCACGGCGGTGAACAGGAAGTTCAGCACCATCCTGATGAACGGGTAGTCGAACATGAAGAACGAGATGTCGAGCTCGAACAGCTCGTCCTTCTTGCCGAACGGGGCCGCGTTGATGAACTGCAGCCACGTCTTCCACTGCCCCGCGAACGAGGAGCCGGAGAAGAGCGCGATCAGGCCCATGCCGACAATGAAGATCAGTTTGCGGTGCGGGTCGAGCGCCATGCGATAACGGTCGGCTCCGCTGCCACCGCCGAACATGGCGGGGCCGAACATCGGCCGGGTGCGGAAGGCCAGCAGCATGTTGCCGCCCACGATGCCGACCATCAGCACCGCTCCGACGAGGAACAGCACGATCTCGGTCAGCAGCACCCCGGAGAAGACCGACGTGTAGTTGGTCGCGTCAAACCACAGATAGTCGGTATAAATCCCAGAAAAAAGGAAAAACAGGGCCACAATCGCGACCAGCGCGATGGCCACAGGCAGAAGCAGCCGCGGCCGGCGTGGCAGGCGCATCGCCCTGCCGGCTCCTGGGGTCCGGAAGCTCAAGGCCAACCCCTCGTCGTGATGAAGAAACGGTCCGTGTCTGGCAACTTACACCGCAGTGCCAGCCGTACGGCTAACGCACGGCGAGCGCCGGAAGTTTCATCCGGCCCCACATGCGGGCACTTCGCCCTTGCCGGTGCGCAGCGCGTCGAGCGCGAGCACCGCGTCGTGCAGCGTGTCGGCCTTCACCAGCCGGAGCCCGTCGGGCACGGCCTTCATGGCCTCCGCGCAGTTGTCGGCCGGAGTGAGGAAGACGGTCGCGCCCGAATCGCGGGCCCCGACCATCTTCTGCGCGATGCCGCCGATCGGCCCCACCGCGCCGGTCGGCTCGATGGTGCCGGTGCCGGCGATGCGCTTGCCCCCGGTGATCTCGCCGGGCGTGAGCTTGTCGAGTATGCCGAGCGAGAACATCAGCCCGGCACTCGGGCCTCCGACGTCGCCGACGTTGATGTCGACGTCGAAGGGGAACTTGAACTTCTCCTGCATGAGCACGCCGACGAGCGGCTTGCCCTCCTTGCTCGCGACCGGCTGCAGCGAGACGTCGACCTTGTCGGAGCCCCTGGTCACGTTGAACGTCACCGTGTCGCCCGGCTTGTGTGCCTCGACCGCGTCACGGACGGTCTTGGAGTCGGTGGCCGTTTTGCCGTCGACCGCGTTGATCTGGTCGCCCTTCTGGAGCTTGCCGTCGGCCGGCTTGCCCTTCTCCGTGGAGACCACCGTGACCATCACGCCGTAATGGATCTTGGCCTCGTTGAGCGCGGCGGCGGTGGCGGAGTCTTGGGAGTTGGTCATCTCGACCGCGTTCTCCTCGTCGACCTTCTTCGCGTCGCGGCCGGGCGGGAAGATCGTCTCCTGGGGGACCACCGCGACGGTCGGGTCGATCCAGCCGCGCAACGCGGTCAGCAGGTCGACGGGGGCGGCCGGGCCGCCCTGGTAGGCCACCGTGACCAGGCTCAGCGCGCCACTGGTCGGATAGGTCTTGGTGCCGCTGATCGAGATGACCGGCTTCTTCTCGATCTCGCCGATGGTGTTCTCGGTCGGACCGGGGCTGAGCACGACGTAAGGGACCGGCCTGAACGCGCCCACGACGCCCAGCGCGAGCACGAAGAAGCCCGCGAGGAGCAGGGTGAGGACGCGTCGTGACATGGTGATGAGCTTATTCGCAGGCGCCGACCCACTCGGTCTCGCCGTCGGCGAACACCTGATGTTTCCAGATGGGCACCTGCGCCTTGAGGTCGTCGATCAGCCTGCGCGAGGCCCTGAACGCCTCGTCGCGGTGCGGCGCGGCCACGGCGACGATCACCGCCGTCTCGCCCAGCTCCAGGTCGCCGACCCGATGGACGGCGGCCATGGCCGTGACGGGGTAGTCGGCGGCGATCTTCTCCGCCACCCGCCGCAGCTCGTCTTCGGCCGAGGGGTGGGCCGAGTAGGAGAGCTTGACCACGGGCTTGCCGTGATCCTGCTCGCGCACGGTGCCGACGAAGAGCGTGGTGCCGCCCGCCGCGTGGTCGCCCACCGCGGCCAGCACCTCGCCGACGGAGAGCGGGGTGTCACGAATGCCAAGCAACCGGATGACGTCCACGGAAAAAGCCTAACCTCACGTTCCTACTGGCGGCGCTTTTTGCGGACCTGGCGGACGATCGCGGCGGTGCCGATGACCGCGACGGTCGCGCCGGCGGCGGTGAGCGTGGCCTCCTTGACCGGCAGGCGACGGCCGACCACGGTGGTCCGGTTCTCGCGGAGTTCGAGGAGTTGCCGGAAGGCGGCCTCGTTGGTCCAGGCGGGCTTCCAGCCCGCCTCGCGCAACACCGTGCAGTCGACGACCCACGGGTAGACGACGTAGTGCAGGTCGGTGGCGGGGGCCGGGGTGATGCCGAGCCGGTGCAGGCGCTGCGCCGTGCCGAACGTCAGCCCGGCGGGCAGCTCGAACCGGCGGATGCCGGACAACTCCTCGACCTGCTCCTGCTCCAGCCAGCCGTCGGAGCCGACCGCGACCACCCCCGTGACGGTTCCCTTGGCGGCCAGCTCCAGCGCCGAGATCAGGTCGTCGACGTGGCAGAACTGCCAGTGGGGGTTGCAGCCCTTGACCGTGAGGAGCCTCGGCGACTCGAAATGCCGGGTGATGACCGTGTCGACGCCCGGCCCGACGACCGCGGCCGGGCGCAGCACGGTGACCTCCAGGCCCGGATGGCTGCGCAGCGACCTGCGGACCAGCGACTCGATCTCCAGGTAGTCGCCCACGACCCCCGTGTCGGGCTCGGCGGCCACCGGGGAGTCCTCGGGCAGGGGCACCTCGTTGTCGGGCGCGGCGCCGTACACCATGGCGCTGGTGACCAGGATCACCCGCCGCACGCGCGCGGCGGCGCAGGCCGTGAGCACCGTCTGCGCCGCTCTGAGGTTGTACGCGCGCCGCTCACCCGGATCGGAGTCGACGGCGTAGTCACCGGCCAGATGGACCAGGACGTCGATGTCGGAGATCCGGTTCGCCAAGAGCGGATCTCGTACGTCGATCACTCTCCAGGTGGCTTCCCGGACGTCGCCGCGTTCCTCGTCGATGGCCACCACCCTGCGGAAATCCGCGGAGGATACGAGCCTCACGAGCAACTCGCGGCCTAGGCCGGAGGCCGCGCCCGTAACGGCGACGACGGGTTGGCGCGGGCGTTTCGAGGTAGGCACCAGGTCCTCACTTTGCACTGATCCGCCGTAGGACGGCTAACGTGGCGGATGTGGACTCCTCCATCCTGCACGAGGTAGAGCGGTGACTGACCTGCCAGGTCGCGAAAACGACCCTAACGAGAA
>JABFVJ010000091.1 GCA_013362835.1 Nonomuraea sp.
TAACAGGCGGGACCGGGCACCGCGCCGGCCGACTCCGGGCCGACGCGCAGCGCGCCCGCCTCGGCGTAGGCGATCGAGCCGCCGCCCGCGCCGATGGTGTGCAGGTTCACGACCGGCATGAGCACGGGGTGCCCCTCGATGCGGGCCTCGGCGCTGACGTCGGGCCGCCCGTTCACCACCAGCGACACGTCGAAGGACGTGCCGCCCATGTCCACGCAGATCGCGTTGTCCCGGCCCAGCAGCCGGGCCGCCGCGACGCCGCCCATCGTCCCGCCGACCGGCCCCGACAGCAGCGTCTGCAACGGCCTGCGCATCGCGTACGAGGCGTTGACCAGCCCGCCCGACGACTGCATCACGTGCACCGGCACCGGCAGGCCGCGCTCGGCGAAGCGGCTCTCGATCCGCGCCAGGTACCGGCGTACGACCGGCCCGGTGTAGGCCTCCAGCACCGCCGAGGAGGTGCGCTCGTACTCGCGCCACTCGCGGGCGACCTCGTGCGAGAGCACCACGAGCACGTCGTCGCCGAGTTCGGCGCGCAGGATCTCGCCCGCCCTGATCTCGTGCGCCGGGTCGGCGAAGGAGAACAGCAGGCACACCGCGACCGCGTCGAAGCCCTTCTCGCGGGCCCGCCGCGCGGCCCGGCGCACCGACTCCTCGTCGAGGGGTTCGAGCTCCCGCCCCCGGTAGTCCAGCCGGCCGCCGGCCTCCATCACGTCCTGGCGCGGCACGAGCGGGGCCGGCTTGCGGTAGCGCAGGTCGAACATGCGGTCCCGGTTGCCGCGGGCGATGCGGTAGACGTCCCCGCCGCCCCGGCTCGCCAGCAGCAGCACCCGCGCGCCCTTGCGCTCCAGGAGCGCGTTGAGCCCCTGCGTGGTGCCGTGCACGAAGAACGAGATGGCCGCGGGGTCGTCCACGACCCGGCCGAGGGCGGCGAACACGCCTTCGGCGAGGTCTCCGGGCGTGCTCGGCGCCTTCGAGGCCGTCACGGCCCCCGTGCTCTCGTCGTAGCGGACGACGTCGGTGAAGGTGCCGCCGATGTCCATGGCGACGCGATAGCTCATGCGGTGCACCGTACGCACCGGGAGGCGTCACGATCATGTGCGTCCCGCACAGGAGAGGCCCGGCGCCCGTGCAGTCCGCTGAAATCGGCCGTTCTAGAGCTGCGCGGCCACCTGGGGCAGCATGGCGGCCAGCTCGCGCCGCAGATGGGGGTCGGCCCCGGCCGCCTCGGCGATCGCGCCCTTCAGCGCGTCGAGCCCCGGCGGGCCGCCGGCCGCCTGCTCGATCAGCTTCCTGGCGCCCGTGTCGCCCCGGCCGAAGACCCGCTGCAGGATCCTCGCCCCCCTCGCCTGCGGCGTGCCGGCCGCCAGCTCGCCGGTCTTGGCGAGGGTGGCGACGCCGTAGGCGCCGATCGCGGCGCTGACATAGGGCATGACGTCATCGGCGATGTCCATGAGGCCCCTTCCGAAGGTCCGCAGGGAATGACGCGATCGTAGCCCCCGAAGTTCCCGCGGTACGAGGACGGGCATGGACGGGCATGGGCGGACATGGGCGGACATGGCCGGGCGATAGCCTGGCGGGCGTGTCCAAGCCGTACCTCACCCTCACGACCGTCGTCGAACACGAGACCGAGGTGCGGCGCTCCCGGTTCGTCTGCGCGCTGGCCCCCGCCCGCACGGTGGAGGAGGCCGCCGCCTTCATCGCCGGCCGCCGCCGCGACCACGCCGGCGCCACCCACAACTGCACCGCGTACGTGATCGGCCAGAGGCTGCAGAAGGGCGACGACGACGGCGAGCCCGGCGGCACGGCGGGCACGCCGATGGTCCAGGCGCTGGTCGGCAGGGGGTTCAACGACGTGGTCGCCGTCGTCACGCGTTACTTCGGCGGCATCCTGCTGGGCGCGGGCGGGCTCGTACGCGCCTACGGGGGCGCGGTGACCGAGACCCTCGACCAGGTGGAGCCGGTGCGGATGGTCCCGGCCAGGCTCGTCCGCGTCTCGGTCGCCCACGACCAGGCCGGCCGGGTGGAGAACGACCTGCGCGCCTCCCGCCACGCGCTGCGCGAGGTGACGTACGCGGCCGGGGTGACGTTCGCCGTCGCGGTGGGGGAGGACGAGGTGGAGGCGTTCACCGAATGGGTGGCCGCGCTCACCGCCGGCCGGGCGCGTACGGACATCGGCGACGACGTGCACGTGCCCGGCTGAGGTCAGCCCTCCAGCGCGTACTGCATGACCCGGAACTTCGCCTGGGCCTCGGCCAGCTCGGCGGCGGGGTCGGAGTCGCCCATGATGCCGCCGCCCGCGAACAGCCGCGCGCGGCGCCCCTCGATCAGCCCCGAACGCAGCGCGATGCCCCACTCGCCGTCGCCGTGGGCGTCGATCCAGCCGACCGGCCCCGCGTAGCCGGCGCGGTCCATGCCCTCCAGCTCGCGGATGACCTCGATCGCGGTGCCGGTCGGGGTGCCGCCGACGGCGGCGGTCGGATGCATGGCGGCCACCACGTCGAGCACGGAAGCGCCGTCGGCCAGCCGCCCGCTGACGTGGCTGGCCAGGTGCTGGACGTTGGGCAGCACCAGCAGCTCGGGCTCGTCGGGCGTCTTCAGCGAGGCGCACAGCGGGGCGAGCGTCTGACGGACCGAGGCGATGGCGCACTCGTGCTCGTGGCGGTCCTTCTGCGAGGCGAACAGCGCCGCGCCGCGGGCGAGGTCGTCGGCGGGACCGGTGCCGCGCGCGGTGGTGCCGGCGAGGACGAGGGACTCGATCTCCTGCCCGGTGCGGCGGATGAGCAGCTCGGGGGTGGCGCCGACGAGCCCGGCCACGGAGAAGGTGTAGCACTCGGGGTAGCGATGGGCCAGCCGGGTCAGCAGCAGGCGCACGTCGATGGGGTGCTCGGCGGTGGCGACCAGGTCGCGGGCGAGCACGACCTTCTCCAGCTCGCCCTCGCGGATGCGCCGGGCGGCGCGGGCGACGACGTGCTCCCACTCGGGCGCGGTGAGGCTGCCGTCGCCGTAGCTGATGCGCCCCGGCTCGCGGATCGGGCTGAAGGTCTCCAGCGGCACGTCGCCGATCGTGGTGAGCCAGGCGTGGCCGCCCCGGCGGGCCAGGACGGCGCGCGGGACGACGAGGACCGACCCGGCCGCGTCCTCGTCGAAGGTGAAGCTGCCGAAGGCGACGGGGCCCGAGCCGGGGGTGCGCACGGCGTCGTCGATGTGGGCGTCGCCGAAGACGGTGTGCAGCCACTGGCGGGCCCAGGCGAACCGGCCGGGCCCCGGCGGCACGGCGACGCGGGCGGCCTGACCCCATCCGACCAGGCCCTCGCCGTTTCTGACCCACGCGTAGGGCGCCGTCTTGGGGAGGGCGGCCAGCAGGTCACCGGGGTCGCCGACGGGGGTGGTGCGAACCGGTAGCGGGCGGGTTGTTCCGAGCGCGACACTCACTCAAGACACTCTATGCGGGAACTGAACACGTTCGACTCGGACCCCCGTGAATGCGTTGTTACAGGCCACGAACCAGGAAAAAACCGGAGGTTGACGTGAATTGCCAGCAACCTTCTCGCGTGCGGAGTGTCAAGCGGTGATATGAAGACGGTCCTGAACTGACAGACCTTGCCTCAAGGTCATGGTGCGGCCGTGATCGACTCCCTACCTTGGGCCCCATGATCGGTCGCCTCTGTCCCGTCGTCACCGCCGTCCTCGTCCTCGCCGCCTCCGGGCCCGCGCAGGCCGTCGCCGCAGCTCAGCCCGTTCCCGAGACGATGGCCGCGCTGGGCGACTCGATCTCCACCGGGTTCAACTCCTGCGGCTGGTACGTCTCCTGCGGCTCCCGTTCCTGGGCGGCCGGCGACAACACCCAGGTCTCCAGCCACTACCTGCGCCTGCGCCGCCTGGCTGGAACGCTCCAGCGCGAGAACTACGCGGTGCCCGGCGCCACCAGCGCCGACCTGCTCGGCCAGGTCGAGAAGGCCATCGCGGCCAAGGCCGATTATGTGACGATCCTCATAGGCGCCCAGGACGCCTGCAAGCGCACCGAGCGGGAGATGACGCCCGTCTCGGTCTACCGGCAGCGGCTCGACGCCGCGCTCGGCGCGCTGCGGGCCGGGATGCCGCTGGCCAGGGTGTTCGTGGCCAGCGTGCCCGACCTGCGGCGGCTGTGGCAGGTCGGCAAGGACAGCCCGATCGCCCGTACGTTCTGGACGATCGGGAAGATCTGCCAGACCATGCTGGCCGACCCGGCGTCCACGAAGAAGGCCGACGACGAGCGCCGGGCCAGGGTGCGGGCGCGGGTGATGGCCTACAACAGGGAGGCGGCGGGCGCGTGCGCCGCGATGGGCCCCGCCTGCGACACCGACGAGGGCGCGATCTTCTCCTTCCCGTTCACGCTCGACCACGTCAGCAAGTGGGACTTCTTCCACCCCAACCTCTCCGGTCAGCGGGCGCTGGCCGAGCAGACGTTCAAGCACGGCTTCAGCTGGATCGACCCGCGCTAGCGGCACTGGGCCAGCATGGCGTCCTTGTCGGCCCTGGTGACGGGCAGGTCGTACTTGAGCGCGACCTGGGCGAAGCGGGTGACGTACGCGCAGCGCACCCGGCGCTGGGGAGGCAGCCAGCCCGCCGGTCCCGAGGCGTCCTTCTCCTCGTTGGCCCGGCCGTAGACCGGCAGCAGGTTGAGCGGGTCGTTGGCGAAGTCGAGCCGCTTGGACATCGGCCAGCGCGGCGCGCCCATGCGCCAGCCGTAGTTGAGCGGGACGACGTGGTCCACCTGCACCTCGTCGGCGTGCGCCTTGCGCCAGGAGATGATCCTGCCGGTGTAGGGGTCGGTCAGCTCCATGGCCACGACCTCGCAGCTCGACCCCTGGCGGTACCGCACGCCGGTGCCGTCGCGGGCTAACAGGTCGTCGCGGGTACGGCAGCCGTTGCGGGCGTAGGGGACGCCGGTGGCGGTGTCGGCCCAGTCGTCGCCGTACCGGCTGCGGGCGTAGCCGGTGTTCGGGCCGCGGCCCTTGACGCGTACGCGGGTGATGAGCGCGCGGGCCTCGGCCTTGTCGGCGGCGGAGACGATGGGGGCGAGCCCCGGCAGGGTGCCGCTGGCGTTGGACAGGGGGCTGGCGGCGGTGGCGGCCGGGCTCTTGGCGCTGCCGACGAAGGAAACGACGATGATTGCTCCGGCGAGGAACGCGATGGCGTCCTTCGTACTCAAGCAGTCCTCCGTGACTCCCTTGGGCGAAGTTGTCTAGAGAATTCCCGCCATCGGGCGATTCGACACGGGAAGGGTTTCCTGACTGATCGTCCGGCCGTCGAGGAGTTACCGTGTAATCCTGTAAGCAAAGGAGTGCACGGAATGGCGGATCCCCTCGACGCCTACTCGCGCGTCGTCTCGTCCGTGGCGGCCGAGTTGCTGCCGAAGGTGGCCGGGGTGCGGGCCGGCCGGGGCAGCGGGTCCGCGGTGGTGTTCACCGCCGACGGCTTCCTGCTGACCAACGCCCACGTCGTCGGCTCCTCCCGTACGGGCACGGTCGCCTTCGCCGACGGCTCGTCGGGCGACTTCGTGGTCGTGGGCCGCGACCCGCTCTCGGACCTGGCCGTGATCAGGGCCCGGACGCCCACGCCCGAGCCCGCCCTGCTCGGCGACAGCGACGAGCTGGTCGTGGGGCAGCTCGTCGTCGCCGTGGGCAACCCGCTCGGGCTGGCCGGGTCGGTGACGGCCGGGGTGGTCTCGGGGCTCGGACGGTCGATGCCCGCCCGCAGCGGCGCCAACGTCCGGCTGATCGAGGACGTGATCCAGACCGACGCCGCGCTCAACCCGGGCAACTCAGGCGGCGCGCTGGCCGACTCGCGGGCCCGGGTCGTCGGGATCAACACGGCCGTGGCCGGGATCGGCGTGGGCCTCGCCGTGCCCGTGAACGCCACGACGCGCTCCATCATCGCCGCGCTGATCAGGGACGGGCGGGTGCGCAGGGCGTTCCTCGGCCTGGTGACCTCGCCCGCGCCGCTGCCCGAGCCGTTGCGGCGGCGTACCGGGCAGGACGGCGCGCTGCGGGTGGTGGAGGTCGTGCCCGGCTCGCCCGCCGGCCGCGCCGGGCTGCGCGCCGGCGACCTGGTGCTGAGCGCCGG
>JABFVJ010000065.1 GCA_013362835.1 Nonomuraea sp.
ATCGCGACGGCGGCCGAGCCGAGCAGCGCGCGCAAGTGACGCGAGGCGCGTTCGGCGCCTTCGGCGGTCAGCCCGGCCCGCAGCGGCGGCCCCGCGAGCGAGGCGGTGTGCAGCGTCTCGAACGTGGCCCGCTCGGCCGGGCTGGTGCCCAGCTCGCGGCGGCCCCGCATGACCCGCCAGAGGACGATCGAGGGCACGCCCAGGAGCACGGCCACGACGACGACGCCGACCAGGTATTCCACGCGGCCCGAGCCTAGCGCGCCCCGGCGCTCACCCGGCGGGCAGCGCCTTGCCGATCATCGCCGCGTACGACTCCGCCTCCTGCGCGGAGTCGTAGGTGGTGCGCGGCCAGAAGAAGCCGCGCAGCCCGTCTTTCTTGTTGCGCGGCACCACGTGCACGTGCAGGTGGGCGACGCTCTGGCTGACGCGGTTGTTCATCGCGACGAACGTGCCCCCGGCCTCCAGCCCCTCCTCCACGGCCCGCGCCATGGCCTGGACCCGGGCGAAGAACGGCCCGACGTCGTCGAGGTCGGCGAGGGTCTCGACGTGGGCCCTCGGCACGACGAGCACGTGCCCCTTGAAGACCGGCCGGGTGTCGAGGAAGGAGACGGCCACGTCGTCGGAGCTCACCACGTGGGCGGGGCGCTCACCCGCGATGATCTCGCAGAACAGGTCGGTGCTCACCGGCCGACCTTATCGGCGAAGGCCGTCCAGCTCGTCATGTTGGGGGCGGTCCACTCGGTGGGCGCGTGCAGGAAACGCTCGCCGACGCGCTCGCGCAGCGCCTGCGGCACCTCGGCGACCTTGGCGCCCCTGCAGTGGTAGACGAGCCCGCCCGGCCGCTGCCCCATGGCCATCCAGGGCAGCCACGGCGACACGCGGCACCAGGAGAACACGGCCGGCACGCCGGGCAGCTCGGACGCGACGTCCGCGGCGGAGGCGAAGAACTGGAACAGCTCCAGCGCGCGGTAGGTGTCCTGAGCCGAGTTTTCCGGATATTTCGCGACAGGCAGCGGCGAAGGGTAGGAAAGGCGGATATCCACGTTGAACACCACCTGCTCCCCCAACCGCGTCACCGGCACCGGGTACGCCCCCAGCCGCTGGTTGACCGGGTCGTTGAAGACGTGCTGCACCTCGACCGCCCGCCCGGTGAGCGGGTTGTCCCACACGTCGATCGGCCGCCTGGTCCTCGGGTCGAGGTAGAGGGCGGCCTCCCTGGTCAGCAGCTCCCAGCCGCCGCCCTCGGCGGGCCTGGCCCGCGCCACGTTCAGCCCCTCGAAGCCGAACAGGTGATGGGGGCCGCCGTCGTCCTGCCACCCGTAGACGTCGCCGGTCCAGTAGGAGATCGTCTCGGCGCCGTCGGCCGAGGCACGCACCCGGATGAAGTCCATGATCCGGAGCTTACCCCTTGCTTCGAGACAGCCTGTTGCTATCTTGGAGACATGGTGTCGCTAAATGCGCGGACCCGGCAGAGCTGGCTCCCGCTGATCGTGCTCGGCGTCGGGATGTCGATGATCATCATCGACGCGACGATCGTGAACGTCGCCGTGCCCGCGATCATGGGCGATCTCGGGCTGTCGGCCACGGACGTCGAATGGGTGAACTCGATCTACTCGCTGGCGTTCGCCGCGCTGCTCATCCCGCTCGGGCGTACCGGGGACGTGCGCGGCAGGCGGCGCGTGTTCGCGGCCGGTCTGGTCGTGTTCCTGGCCGCGAGCATGCTCGCCGCCTCCGCGCCCACCGGCGCGCTGCTCATCGGCGCGCGGGTGCTCCAGGGCGTGGGCGCGTCCATGGTGGTCCCGATGACCCTGGCGATCATCAACTCCCTCTACACCGGCCCGCGCAGGACGGTCGCCTTCGCCGTCTGGGGCTCGATCATCGGCGGCATGGCCGCGCTCGGCCCGCTGCTCGGCGGCTGGGTCGTGACCGACTTCGGCTGGCGGTGGGCGTTCTGGGTGAACCTGCCGATCGGCCTGCTGGTCCTGCTCGGCACGGCCCGGGTGCCCGAGTCGAAGGACCCGGCCGCGCGCGGTTCGGACGTGCCCGGCGTGCTGCTGTCGGTGATCGGCCCGGCCGCGCTGGTGTTCGGCCTGATCGAGGGCCAGCGCTACGGCTGGTTCACCGCCACCGGCGAGGCCCGCCTGTTCGGATGGACGTGGCCGCTCGACGGCGTCTCGCCGATCCCGTTCGCCTTCGGGCTCGCCGTGCTCGCGCTCGTGGCGCTCGTGCTGGTCGAACGTTCCCGGGCCCGCGCGGGCCGCCCGGTCGTGCTGGACCTGACGCTGTTCGCCATCCCCTCCTTCCGGTACGGCGGCGCCGCCGCGATGATCATCACCCTCGGCGAGTTCGGCCTGATCCTGGTGCTGCCGCTGTTCCTGCAGTCGGCCATGGGCTTCACCGCGTTCACGACGGGCCTGATCATCGCCTCGCTGGCCGGGGGCACGTTCCTGGCGGGCGGCGTCGTGCCCCGGCTCGGCCTCGCGCCCCGGCTCATCGTCCGGCTCGGGCTCACGCTGGAGGCCGGCGCCGCCGTCGCGATCGGCCTGTCCGTCTCCCCCTCGCTCGGCCCGTGGACGCTCGTGCCCTGGCTCGTCGTCTACGGCATCGGCGTCGGCTTCGCCTCGGCCCAGCTCCCGAACGTGATGCTGGAGGACGTACCGGCCCGGCTCTCCGGGGTGGCCTCCGGGCTGCAGAGCACGATCCGCCAGCTCGGCGCCGCCATCGGCATCGCGGCGCTCGGAGCCGTCCTGGTCACCGGCCTGGACACGGCCATGGCCGGCCGCCTGCCGGACGAGCCCGCGCTCGGGCACGCCGTACGCGAGAGCGGCGGCGCGGCCATCGCGGGGATCAGGGACCCGCACGACCACGCGGCGGCGGTGGCGGCGGGAGCCGACGCCACCCGCCGGGTGACGATCGTGACGGGCGTCGTGCTGTTCGGCGGCGTCGGGGCGACGTTCCTGCTGCCCGATACTGGGAGGAGACGACGCGAGGAGGAGTGAGTCCGGTGCCGAGGATCAGCGCGGCCACGGTGGCCGACCATCGGGCCAGCCAGCACGCGGCCTTGCTGGCAGCCGCCATGGAGATCCTGGTCGCCGAGGGCGCGGCCGGGCTCACCCCGGCGGCCGTGGGCGCGCGCGTGGGCCTGGCCCGCTCCAGCGTCTACCGCTACTTCTCCTCCACCGCCGACATCCTGGCCCAGCTCGTCGAGGACGCCATCCCCCGGTGGGCCGACCGGCTGTCGGCGGCCGTGCGCGAGGGCGGGCCCGAGGAGCGGGTGCGGGCGTTCGGGGTCGTGTCGCTGACGTTCGTGACCAGCCGCGACTACGCGCTGCTGCGCGCGCTGGCCTCGGTCGACCTGCCCGGCGAGTGCCAGGACCGGCTCGACCAGCTCCACGAGACGATGATCGAGCCGCTGCGCGCCCTCCTCGCCGAGGCCGGGCAGCCCCACCCCGATCTGGTGGCCCACCTGGGGTGGAGCATCCTGGGCGAGGGCCAGCGCAGGATGGCGGCGGGCGGCGACGCGCGGGTGATCACGGAGACGACCCTCGACGTGTTGTGCCGCGCGGTGCTGCCGCTCACTTCACGGTGATCGCGAAGATCGCCTCGCCGGACTCGCGCCTGCTCTCCTCGGTGGACGGGGTGGTGCTCCCGCCGCAGCGGCGGCAGTCGCGCAGCCTGATCTCGGCCGTGCCCGGATATTTGGTGTTGAACACGAAGTAGTCGGTGGCGCCGTCGTGCTCCTCGCTGATGTACGAGGCCACCTTCGCGTCGGGCACCGCCACCAGGTCCCACGCGTCGTCGGCCGAGGCGGGGACGGCCAGCGAGAACCGCCGCCCGGCGGGCAGCTCGGCCCGCACGGTCGTGCCCTTGGCGCCCTCGACCACCGTGCCGAGATCGTTGACCGCGGACCCGGAGCCGCAGCCCGTGGCCAGGAGGGCGAGCAGGACGGCGGCGGCGGTTCCACGGATCACTCCGGCAGGCTATCCTCCTTCGGCGGATCCCGCGGCTCCACGTACGGCTCCCGCTCGACGGGCGCGCCCTCGGCGATCCGGCGTTCCCGCATCAGCTCGGCGTCGAGCTCGGCGCCCAGCAACAGGGCCATGTTCGACAGCCACAGCCAGATCAGGAACACCACGACCCCGGCCAGCGTGCCGTACGTCTTGCCGTACGAGCCGAAGTGGGCCACGTACAGGGCGAAGCCGCCGGAGACGATGACCCACAGCACCACGGCGAGCAGCCCGCCGGGGGTGAGCCAGCGTACGCCCGGCTGCCGCACGTTCGGCGCCGCCCAGTACAGCACCATGATCAGACCGGCCGCGACGAGCGCGAGCACCGGCCACTTCAGGATGTCCCAGGCCGTCACCAGCGCGCCGCCCACGCCGACGGCCTTGCCCGCCATCCTGGCCAGGTCGCCGGTCAGCGTGACGGAGACCGCGCCGAGCGCGAGCAGCACGGTCGCCAGCACCGTGAGCCCGATCCTGAGCGGGGTCACCTTCCAGAACGGGCGGCCCTCGTCGATGTCGTAGATGGCGTTGGTCGCCCTGATGAACGCCGCGATGTAGCCGGAGGCCGACCAGAGCGCGACCAGCAGGCCGATGACGGCCACGACGCTCGCCGAGGCCGCGTTCCGCTGGACGGAGTTCACGCCCGTCACGATCAGCGCGCGCACCTCGTCGGGGGCCAGCACGACGAGGTCGCCGACCAGGGCGGCGGTGTCCCGCCTGCCGAGCAGGCCGAACACCGACACCAGGACGATCAGCGCCGGGAAGATGGACAGGACCGCGTAGTACGTGAGCGCCGCCGCGAGATCCTGGACGCGGTCGTCCTTGAACTCGATGGCCGTCCGCTTGAGCACGCTCCACCAGGCCCCGCGCGGCAGCTCGGCCGGCCGCTCGGGCTTGTCGGGGAGAGGCACGGGCTACTTCGCCCTGTTGCGCTTCCTGATGCGGCGCACCACGAGCGCGATCACGGCGCCCGCGGCGGCCAGCAGCAGCACGGGCCGCTTCTTCGCCTCGGTCGCGGCGTCCTTGACCTGGTCGGGCGTGGCCTCGCTGACCTTGCCCGCGACCTCGCTGGCCTTGCCCTTGGCGGTGCCGACGGCCTCGGCCGCCTTGCCCTTGGCCATGCCGGTGGCCTCGGCGGCCTTGCCCTTGGCCTTGCCCGCCGCCTCGGCGGCCCGGCCCTTCAGGTCGGTCTTGCCGGCCAGCGCGCTGACCGTGTCGCCGAGCTCGTTCCTGGTTTCCCTGATGCTTCTTCGCACGTCGTCGTCCTCTTCCTCGTCATGGGTCCCGCGTCCGCCCGTCACCGACTCCTCCTCGACCGCGCGGCTCTCCACCGCCTCGGTCCGGTCGTCGGGCACAGGGGTCTCGGGGATGAAGGTCTCGTGTTCCTCGCGGGCGAGCTGCGCCTTCTTGGCGTTCTCCGCCGCGCCGGGTCTCGTCGGGGGCACGTTGATGGACTCGCGTTCGGTCGGCGTGCCGACGGTCGCCCTGCGGGCGCCCACGTCACCGGCGTGCTGGTCGCTGTGTCCGGGATCCGTCTCGCTCATCGGTGCGCCCTCTCCTTGACCATGTCGATATCGGCCTTGACGCTCGCGATGGTCTCCTGAGGGACCGGCGGCGTGGCCTGTTTCACCTGGTTCTTGCCGATCAGGCCGAGCACCGCGGCCGCGATGAACAGGACCACCGCCACGATGGCGGCCGCCGCCCACGCGGGCAGGACCAGGGCGAGGAGCAGCACGACAGCGGTCACCAGCACGGCACCGCCGAAGAACGCGGCCATCCCGGCCGCACCGAACAGGCCCGCGCCGAATCCCGCGCGCTTGCCCTTCTCCGCGAGCTCCATCTTCGCCAGGCGAAGCTCGTCCTTGACGAGCCTGGAGACCTGGTCGGAGAGATCACTGACCAGCTTGTGAGTATCGTTCACGACGTCGCCTCCTCCGCTGAGGAAGGCGACTACCCAGCTACGTGCCCGTTATTACCGCTTTGCGGCCTTCAATAGGAACCCGAGGACGGACACCACGGGCGATTTGGGCACGTCACACCAGTTGTCGGGCTGCTTGGGCTTGCTCCACGGCGAGGGGAGCTCACACGAAGGAGCCTGCGGCTTCGGCCGCTCACACCACGATCCGGGAGGATTCATACCTCCATGCTACAACTTCAGGCACCGCTTATATAAGCGCCATGTGCGAGCGCTTCGCGACGAGACGCGTCAGAGCGGCTACGGAACGGATTCCGCCGGTCCTGATCCCGCCGGAGCGGCGGTAATCTGCCGGGGTGCTGGTACACGGGGTCTGGGCGGCCGGCGAGCTCGCCTTCTGGGCGGAGCGGCCGGCGACCACCCCGCCCCGCCCCGGCAGGGGCGTCGGAGCTCGGGTTCATCCCTTCGCAATGCCGGGGGACGAGCTGGCCGCCGGGCTCGGGCTGGAGGGCGCGCCGGGCCGGACGTTGGAGTTGCTGCTGCCCGGCTCGGCGAAAGGGCCGTTGCCCTCGCCCGAGACCGGGCTGGCGCCGGAGGTGGTCAGGCCGCGGCTGCTGCTGTGGGAGGTGCCCGCGGTCGTCCCGCCGGTCGCCGAGGCGCCGCGCGTTCTCGGCGAGCACGCCGCCACGGCCACCGTCCGCCACTGGGCCGCCGTCGCCGCCTTCGCCCGCGACCTGGTACGCCGCGGCCGCGTCATCCCGCAACTCGTCCCCATGGCCCCGAACGCCACGGGGACCGCTGACGGACCCGGCGCGTCGGCGCTGTGGCGGCCGGTGGTGACCGGGGAGGACGCCGGCTACTTCAGGGACCTGGCCCTCGCCATGCCCCCCGCCTGCCGCACCTCGGCCGCCGAGCGCCCCGCCTCCGAGGTGCTGCTGGAGGCGCTGGAGGCGTTCACCGACGCGCTCGTACGGCAGGCGGCCGGGCCCCTCGTCACCCGGCCCAGCACGCCCCAGGAGCGGTGGCTGGCCGCGCTCACCGGTGATCCGGCCTGCCCCGACGTACCGGAGCTGCGCGAGGAGCTGGAACGGTGGCGGCGGAGCGTGACGACGGCAGAGGGGGCGACGCGCGTGTGCTTCCGCCTCCTCGAACCGGCCGGCTCCGACGACTGGCGGGTCGAGCTGGCGTTGCAGGCCGCCGACGACCCCAGCCTGTACGTCCCCGCCACCCACGTCTGGGCAGGCGAGAAGGCCCTGCCCGGCAGACCGGAACGCGAGCTCCTGGCCGGCCTGGGCCGCGCGGTACGGCTCTACCCGGAGCTCGACCGCGCCCTGCGCGTCCCCGAGCCGAGCGAGCTGACGCTGGACACGGCGGGCGCGTTCGGGTTCCTGCGGCAGGCCGCGCCGCTGCTCCAGGCGGCCGGGTTCGGGGTGCAGCTCCCCCGCTGGGCGGGCCGTACGCGGCTCGGGCTCAAGCTCACCACCAGGACCAAGACGCAGTCGGCGGCGGCCGGGCAGGGGTTCGGGCTGCGGGAGCTGGTGGACTTCCGGGTCGACCTCGCGGTGGGCGAGGAGACGATCAGCGAGGCGGAGCTGGCCGAGCTGGCCAGGCTCAAGGTGCCGCTGGTGCGCGTACGCGGCCAGTGGGTGGAGCTGGACGACCGGCAGCTCAAGGCGGCGCTGCGGGCCGTGGAGGGCGTACGCGCGGGCGAGGCGGCGGCGGCCGACATCCTGCGTCACGTCGTCCAGGGCGACGACGAGCTGCCGCTGCTGGAGGTCGACGCCGACGGGGTGCTCGGCGACCTGCTGTCGGGCCAGGCCGAGCGGCGGCTCGTCCCGCTCGCGACGCCGCCGGGGCTCGACGCCGTGCTGCGGCCGTACCAGGAGCGGGGTCTGGCGTGGCTGAGCTTCCTGTCGGAGCTGGGGCTCGGCGGGGTGCTGGCCGACGACATGGGGCTGGGCAAGACGATCACCACGCTGGCGCTGCTCGTCCACGAACGGGCCACGACGCCCACGCTGCTGGTCTGCCCGATGTCGCTGATCGGCAACTGGCAGCGGGAGGCCGCCAGGTTCGCGCCGGGCCTGCGCGTCTACGCGCACCACGGGCCGGGCCGCGACGCAGCCCGCATCGCGGAGGCCGACCTGGTGATCACCACGTACGGCACCGCGCAACGCGACCTGGAGACCCTGCGCGGGCACGAGTGGCGCAGGGTCGTCTGCGACGAGGCCCAGGCGATCAAGAACAGCGGCACCCTCCAGTCCCAGGCCGTACGCGCGATCCCCACGGGCACCCGCCTCGCCCTGACCGGCACCCCGGTCGAGAACCATCTCGCCGAGCTCTGGTCGATCATGGAGTTCGCCAACCCGGGGCTGCTCGGCCCGCGTTCGCGGTTCAGGACCCGCTTCCAGGAGCCCATCGAGGCCCGCCAGGACGAGCAGGCCGCCGAGGCGCTGAAGCGGGCGACGGGCCCGTTCATCCTCCGCCGCCTCAAGACCGACAAGTCCATCATCTCCGATCTGCCGGAGAAGATGGAGGTCAAGGAGTGGTGCCCGCTCACCCCCGAGCAGGCCACGCTCTACCAGGCGGTCGTCGACGACATGCTGGCCAGGATCGACGACAGCGAGGGCATCGAGCGGCGCGGCCTGGTGCTGTCGGCCATGGCCAGGCTCAAACAGGTCTGCAACCACCCGGCCCACCTGCTCAAGGACGGCTCCCGCCTGGCCGGCAGGTCGGGCAAGCTGGCCCGCCTGGAGCAGCTGGCGGAGGAGATCCTGGCCGAGGGCGAGAAGGCGCTGCTGTTCACCCAGTACTCCGAGTTCGGGACCATGCTCCAGCCCTACCTCGCGCAGCGGCTCGACCGCCCGGTGTTGTGGCTGCACGGCGGCCTGCCCAAGAAGACCAGAGACCGCCTGGTCGACCGTTTCCAGCACGACGAGGAGCCGATGTTGTTCCTGCTGTCGCTGAAGGCGGCCGGCGTCGGGCTCAACCTGACGGCGGCCAACCACGTGATCCACGTCGACCGCTGGTGGAACCCGGCCGTCGAGGACCAGGCCACCGACCGCGCCTTCCGCATCGGGCAGCGCAGGAACGTCCAGGTGCGCAAGCTGATCTGCGCGGGCACCCTGGAAGAGCGCGTCGACGAGATGATCGAGCGCAAGAAGGCGCTGGCCGAACGCGTGGTCGGCACGGGAGAAGACTGGCTGACCGACCTGTCCACCGACGAGCTGCGCGAGGTGTTCCGCCTCACGGGAGGGACGTGAGCATGCCCGACTGGTACGACGGCGGCCCCATCGAGGTCGAGGGCGGCCTGCGGGCGCGGTCGAGGCGCGGCAGCATCGGCTCGACCTGGTGGTCCAGGCGCTTCATCGACATCCTGGAACGCGTCTGCGACAAGGGCCGCCTCTCGCGCGGCCGCGCGTACGCCCGTAAGGGCCAGGTGCTGTCCATCGACCTGTCCGCGGGGCTGGTCGAGGCGGCCGTCCAGGGGTCGCGGCCCGACCCGTACGAGGTCGTGATCAGGATCGCCGCCTACGGCGAGGAGTTGTGGGCCACGCTTGAGGAGGCCGTGGCCGCGCAGGCGGGTTACCGGGCCAGGCTGCTGGCCGGGGAGATGCCGGCCGAGATCGAGGAGCTGTTCGCGGCGCTCGGCGTCGACCTGTTCCCGCGCGACCTGGACATGGAGTGCTCGTGCCCCGACTGGGGGTTCCCGTGCAAGCACCTGTCGGCCGTGCTCTACCTGCTGGCCGAGTCGTTCGACGACGATCCGTTCCTGGTGCTGGCCTGGCGCGGGCGCACCCGCGAGCAGCTGCTCGGCTCGCTGGCCGACGACCCGGCGGAGGCCGATCCGCTGCTGGTCGAGGACGTGCCGTTCGCCGACCGGCTGGCCGACTTCTACGCCCCCGGCGCCACGGCCCACCGCCCCGAACGCCGTCACACGGCCGACGCCCCCGACCTGCTGCTGCGCGTCTTCCCGCCGCCCGGCGACCTCGCACGAACGCTGGCGCCCGCCTACCGGGCGTTCGCCGAGCGGTGAGTCAGCGGTCCTCGAAGGAGTCGGGGACCATCACGCGCACGCCGTTGGGCACCACGCGGAGCCTGATCGGGGTGCGCAGGCGCACCTCGCCGTCGACGTCGGCGGCCATCGGCGGGTCGGTCTCCAGCAACATCTCGCGCCCGACCACGAACGGGCCGCCCGCGAGGCTGCGCCAGCGGCCGGTGGTCGCGCGCAGCAGCGTCTCGCCGAGCAGCCGCAGCTTCTTGCCCGAGCCGAGCTGGTAGGCGACGAGCATGCCGTTGTCGATGCTGATGTCTCTTGCCACCTGCCAGCCGCCGTGGAAGCGGCCGTTGGCGATGTTGAGCTGGTGGGTGAGCAGCTCGTGGCGCTGCCCCTCGACCGTGATGTACGCCCGGAAGGGCCGGTGGCCCGGCAGGATCGTCAGCGCCGTCAGCGGGTAGGCCGGACGCCCGACGATCCGCTTGAGCCACGGCTTGACCTTGCCCGCCACCTCGACCGAGACCCCGAAGCTGGCCAGGTTGGCGAACGGCCGGTCGTCGGCCATGCCGAGATCGATGTCGGCCACCTTGCCGGTGGAGAACACCCTGATCGCCCCGGCGAGGTCGAGCGGCAGGCCGAGGCTTCTGGCGAAGTTGTTGGTGGTGCCGAGCGGCAGCACGCCGAGCGCCACGTCGCGGTGGGCGACGTGGCGCACGGCCGAGGAGAGCGTGCCGTCGCCGCCGCCCACGATCAGCAGGTCGGGGTCGGTGGCGAGGGCGGTGTCGAGCAGGTCGCGCAGCCGCTTGGGGTTGTAGACCGACAGCTCGGCCAGCGGCTCGAACCCGAGGTTGTGGAGCTGCTCGATGACTTCGAAGTAGTGGCGGCGACCACGGCGCGAGCGAGTGTTCACCACCACGGCCACCCGGCGATCCCGCCGGATCGCCTCAGTGTGCTCGATCTTGGTGCGCAGTTCGCTCATGGTCATCAATGGTAGGGGCTGGGGACGCCGCCCCGTGCTGTGTCAGGAGGGCCGCCGGACGCCCCGGCGGCCCTCCTTCCGGCTTACTTCTTCGGCGGGACGACCTGGACGATGGCGCCCAGGTTGCCCGGCAGCGGGGTGATCAGTTTGAACTGCACGCCCAGCGCCTTGCCCTCGTCACCGGGGTTGCCGGACCCGGCGACGTTGCCGCCGCCGAGGTCGGTCCCGTACAGCTCGGTGGCGGGGGTGCCGTCCAGGTGCACCACGCGGGTGCTGTACGGCTGGTCGCCCTTGCTCGGGACCACGACGGAGGCGTCGAAGTCGCGGTAGTACAGCGAGCCGTCCTGCAGCTCAAGGCCCGGGTACCAGGTCTTGGCGTCGGTGAAGTTCGGCACGCCCTTGAGCGCGGGGATGGTGGTGCAGTACTCGGAGAACGGCTCGTCGGCCGCCTCCAGGCACTCCTTCAGCGGGTACGTCTTGCCGAAGGAGAAGGCCGCGTTGGACGACTGCGTACGGCCTTCCAGGTTCTTGTGCCTGGTCGCGTCCTTCTCGGCGGCGGTGCCGGTGCGGCGCAGCGGGTCGTAGTGCGAGTCCACGACCAGCAGGCTGCCCTTGGAGCCGATGCTCGGCGGCAGCTCCAGGTTGTTGGCCAGCGAGTTGTTCGTGAACGTCGAGTCGCGGTACCAGACCAGCAGGCCGGGCGCGTTGTACTTGACCTTCTCGACCTTCCACGCCCCGTCGCGGGAGTAGTTGGTGTCGTAGGCGTACTGCAGGCCCTTGTCGAAGCCGTCGAAGTTACGCCATTCGGCCAGGTAGAAGCGGGAGATCTCGCGCTCGCCGTTGTTGCGGGTCCAGCCCTGGCCGGCCGTGTTGGTGAACGTGCCGCCGGTGGCCTTCCAGCCGTTGTCGCCGCCCTCGACGTCGTCGCTCCACACGGAGGTGCCGCCGTTGGTGAGCGAGAAGTCGTCGACGTGCCAGCCGCGCGGCTCGAAGGCGGCGTCGGTGTTGTAGACGAGGCGGAGCTTGACCGTCTGGCCGGCGAACGGCGTGAGGTTCACGTAGTCGTGCCGCCACTGGCCGCCGGTGTCGCCGGTGAGCCCGTACTTCTTGTTGCCGAACGTCTTGAGGTTCTTGTTCGGGTCCGGGTAGCCGTCAGGCGTGCTGACCTCGGTGCCGGCCTCGTCGTAGATCTTCTGCTGGGCCCAGGTCTGGCCGCCGTCGGTCGAGACCTCGACGAAGCCGAAGTCCCAGTCCTGCTCGATCTCGTAGTTGTTCCACATCCACAGCTTGAGATCGGTCCCGGCGGGCACCGGCAGGTCGCGGGTGATGCTGATGTTGGCCCAGTCCTGGTCGAGGTTCGACCACCAGGCGTTCGTGCCGCTGTGCGGCTCGATCATCTTCAGCGGCGTGGAGGCCAGGTTGACCCGGATGCCGTCCTGGGTGAGCTTGGGCGTGCGCGAGGACTGGCCGACCGTGACGAGCTTGGTGGCGTCGCCCGGGTTGAACACCTTCGGGTTGGCCCAGCCGAGCACCCACTTGTCCCACAGGCCCATGTGCGTGGGCATGGACTGGAAGATGGGGCCGGAGTGGGAGCCGCTGGACATCAGGTCCCAGAAGTCCACCGCGGAGCTGGCCTGGCCGGAGGTGTCGTACAGGTCGGGCAGGCCGAGGTCGTGGCCGTACTCGTGGGCGAAGACGCCGACGCCGGAGTCCTCGGGCTGCACGATGTAGTTGGAGATCTTCTTGTCGCTGCCGGGCACCTGGTAGCCGCCCGCGACCGCGCTGGAGTGCGCCCAGATCGCGTACGTGCCCTCGGCGCCGCCGTCGGAGGACTTGTCCTTGCCGGCGTGGACCATCACGAGGTGGTCGATGACGCCGTCGGGCTCCAGGAAGTTGCCGTCGCCGTCGGCGTCGGACACGTCCTCGAGGTCGTAGTCGGCCCACGGGAAGTCCGGCTGGGCCTGGGCGAGGGCGTTGACCGTGTCGATGGCCATCTGGCCGGCGCCGCGCTCGTTGCTCGGGTGGCCCGACATGTCCTGCACCGCGCCGCCGCAGGCCGCGGCGCCGTAGTACGCCTCGGAGTGCGGGACCTTGATCCAGCCGACCGCCGAGCCGGTGACGGAGTAGGCGCCCTTGGACAGCTCCTCGTACATCTTCTTCATCGTGAAGCCGGAGATGTCGATGCCGGGCTTGCCGTCGCGGGGGTCCTTGAGGTCCGTGCGGACGCGCTCGGTGATGCCCTTGTCGGTGTAGAGCATCTTGTTGAAGTGGTCGGTGCTGAAGTCCTTGACCCAGAAGGAGTTGTTGTCCTTGTGCGGCAGCGTCGCCGGGTCGGGGATGTTGTTGTGCAGCGGACCGTTCTTCAGCGTGCCCGGCGGCTCGACGACGCAGTCGTCCGGGGCGCTGTCGGTCGTGCGCAGCCGGTTGAACCCGGAGAAGTCGTCGTTCGCCTGCTCGTTGAACTCGACCAGGACGGTCAGGAGCTTGGCGGTACGGGTCTGCTTGGAGTTCTTGAAGATCCATTCAGCCGGGTTGCGGCCGGTCCTGATCGCCTCGTTCTCGCGGGCGGCGAGGACGCGGGCCGCGGCGGGGTTGCCGCTGACGAACTTCCTGTCGAACTTCTGCGCCGGCGTGAGCGAGCGGGCCTTGCCCGTGCTCAGGCTGGGCTCCCGCGGGTCCTTCTCGACGCGCGGCGGAGCGTAGTTGATGTAGTAGTCCGACGCCGACGGCTGGTAGTTGGCCACGGACGTGGCCTCTGCCGCGGGGACGGACAGGGCGGCGCCAAGGAGGGCGACCACCGGGAACGCGACTAACAGGCGCTTTGTGCTTGGCACCAGGAACCCTCTCTGCCCGGGATCGCCGGGCGCATGGCCATAGGGGTCTGCAATGCCGGACGCTAGAGGGTGACTAAACGGGTCGTAAAGTACGTTGTTGAAACGTGATCAAACCACGACATTTAAACCAGCAGAATTGCCGCGAACACGCCGCCCGCAATGGCCGCCCCGTAACAGAGAATCGCGATCAGCGGATCGAGGCGGGCGATGCCGAGCAGTTCCTCGCTCGTGAACCGGATGCGGTGCGCGGCGTGGAACAGGCAGAGCACGACCACCGCGAACAGCGCCGCCCGCACCAGGACGTGGTCGAGCAGCCCGCTCAGGTGCTCGGCGCTCGGCCAGTCGAGCACGCCGAGCGGCATGAGCACCCCGAACAGCAGCACGAGCACCGGCAGCAGCAGCGCGGCCACCACTCCCCCGCCGCTGAACAGCAGCCACAGGTACGGCTCCGGCGTGCGTCTCATCGGAACCCCCGCAGGACGAAGAAGGCGACGATCGCGGAGACCAGCACCCAGAGCGAGTGGTTGCCGCCCTGGATCATCCAGGCGGGCAGCCGGTAGCCGTCCAGGCGGACGACGGTGGCCTTGGGCGCGAGGTTGAGGAAGGTGACGCTGTGGAAACAGGTCGCGACGAGGGCGACCACGTTGATCACGATCATCCACGGCCGGCTCGCGAGCGCGGTGAACTCCTCGAACGTCCCGTTCACCAGGGCGTCGAGGAGCAGCAGCAGGAACACGACCGTCCAGGCCACGAAGACGCTGGTCAGCTCGCGCAGCACGAACACCGTGTACGTGCGGCGGCGGGTGAACCAGAGCCCGTCGCGGGGCGGGCGGTAGTCGCGGGCGGTCACCTCTTGCTCCAGGGCAGCACCGAGCGCAGCGCGGCGGTCAGCTTGTACCGCTGGATGGCCTCGGCCGGGTCCACGTGCTTGGGGCAGACCCGCGTGCACTCCCCGACGAACGTGCACCCCCACACCGCCTCGTCCTGGTTGAGCACGTCGAACCGGTCGTCCATGTCCCGCGAGTCCAGGTTGTAGCGCTGGGCCAGCGCGATGGCGGCCGGGCCGAGGAAGTCGGGGTCGAGCACGTACACCGGGCAGGCCGAGTAGCAGAGCATGCAGTTGATGCACATGCTGTACTGCTTGTACGCCTCCAGCTGCTCGGGCGTCTGGGCGTACTCGGCGGTCAGCGGCAGCTCCTCGCCCTCCCTGACCAGCCACGGCCGCACCGACGACAGCTTGGCCAGGAACCCGTCGATGTCCACGACCAGGTCCCTGATCACCGGGAAGCCCTTCAGCGGCTCGATCCTGACCGGCCCCTCGCCGAACTCGGCCAGGAAGGTGCCGCAGGTCAGCCGGGGCTCGCCGTTGACCGTCATGCCGCACGAGCCGCACACGCCCATCCGGCACGACCAGCGGTAGGACAGGCTGCCGTCGAGCTGGTCCTTGATGTGGTTGAGCCCGTCGAGCACGGCCCAGTCGTCCATCAGCGGCACGTCGTAGCCCCGCAGGACCGGTTCCTCGTCCTCACCCGGACGGTAGCGGGCGACCTCCAGCCGGATCGTGCGCGTCCCGGCGGCCCGCCGGACCGCCTCTGTCGTGTCAGTCACGGCCGTAGACCCTTTCTCCCGGAGGCCAGCGGGTGATCGTCACGGGGAGCAGGCCGACCGACGGGGAGCCGTCGGGGGCGCGGTGCACCAGCGAGTGCGCCAGGTAGGCGTCGTCGTCCCTGGCGGGGAAGTCGGTGCGCTGGTGGGCGCCGCGCGACTCCTGCCTGTTCAGCGCGCAGGCGACGATCGTCCGCGCGACCTCCAGCATGGTGTGCAGCTCCTGCAGGTTGATCAGCTCGGTGTTGAACGCGGTGCTGGTGTCCTCGACCACGGCTTCCTCGGCCCGTTCGCCGAGGTCGGCGAGGGTGTCGGCGGCCTTGGCCAGCACGTCGCCCGTGCGGTAGATGCCGGCCGCGCCCTCCAGCGTGTGCTGCATCCGCTCGCGCAGGTCGGCGACGCGCTCGCCGGTCCTCCTGCCCTCGCGCGCCCGCTCCAACCGCCGCCGCTCGTCGCTGCCCTGGCTGCGTACGGCCGCC
This sequence comes from Nonomuraea sp., assembly GCA_013362835.1. The sequence goes on from JABFVJ010000065.1 coordinate 15,811, forward strand.
GCCTCGCCGCCCCGGTGCTCCTTGGCGAACGCGGCGGCGGCGAGGCCCGCGCGGCGGCCGAAGACGAGGATCTCCGGCAGCGAGTTCGAGCCGAGGCGGTTGGCGCCGTTGATGCTGACGCACGCGGTCTCGCCGGCCGCGTACAGGCCGGTGATCGGGGTCGCGCCGTCGATGTCGGTGTGGACGCCGCCCATCATGTAGTGCACGACCGGCCGCACCGGGATCAGGTCGGTGGCCGGGTCGAGGTTCTGGTAGCTGCGGCACAGCTCGCGGACGAACGGGATGCGGCTGTCGATCTTCCCCTCGCCCAGGTGCCGCAGGTCGAGGTAGACGATCGGCCCGTACGGGGTGTCGACCGTGCGGCCCTTGTGCTGCTCGTGCACGAACGCCTGCGACAGCCGGTCGCGCGGGCCGAGCTCCATGCTGCGCAGCTTGGGGGTGGGCGTGGGCGTGCCGAGGTCGTAGTCCTGGAGGTAGCGGTAGCCGTCCTTGTTGATCAGCCAGCCGCCCTCGGCCCTGGCCGCCTCGGTGATGAGGATGCCGGTGAACGGCAGGCCGGTCGGGTGGTACTGGACGAACTCCATGTCCTTCAGCGGGGCGCCGGCCCGGTAGGCCAGCGCCATGCCGTCGCCGGTCTTGATGGCGGCGTTCGTGGTGAAGGGGAAGACGCGGCCGCAGCCGCCGGTGGCCAGGATGACGGTCCTGGCGGCGATGGTCTCGACGCGGCCGGTCCTGATCTCCATGGCCACGACGCCGTGGACGCGGCCGTCGTCCACGACGAGGCTGGTGACGTACCACTCGTCGTACCTGATGACGTCCTGGTACTTCAGGGTGGTCTGGAACAGGGTGTGCAGGAGGTGGAAGCCGGTCTTGTCGGCGGCGTACCAGGTGCGCATCTTCTTCATGCCGCCGAACGGGCGCACCGCGACGCGGCCGTCGCTCTCCCGGCTCCACGGGCAGCCCCAGTGTTCGAGCTGGATCAGCTCGCGCGGCGCCTCGTCCACGAACGCCTCGACCGCGTCCTGGTCGGGCAGCCAGTCGCCGCCGGAGATCGTGTCGTAGCAGTGCTCGTCGTGCGTGTCGTCGAGGCCGATCACCGCCGCCGCGCCGCCCTCGGCGGAGACCGTGTGGCTGCGCATCGGGTAGACCTTCGACACGACCGCCACCTTCAGCGCGGGGTCCTGCTCGGCGACCGCGACGGCCGCCCGGAGGCCCGCCCCGCCTCCTCCGACGATGAGCACGTCGATCATGTGCGTTCAGCTCCCGTGGTCGGGCTGGATCGGGTCCTTCACCCGCTTGCCGTCGTGGCGGATGGCGGACAGGTGGATGCTTCCGTCGTGGTACTCGTGCCGGATCCGGCGGCAGCCGCAGGCGAAGAACTGGTCGCGGATCACCAGGCCGTAGCCGTCGTCGTCGACGAGGCGCTCACCGCCGGACTTCTTCCCGCAGGGGGCCGTCTCGGGGTCGAAGGGAATCTTCGTGCCTGTCATCGCCGATCTCCTCGGATAGGCGAAACGTCATCTCCACACAAGCACCGCGATCCGGTTCGGGAAAGGTCAGTCGGCGGTTTCCGTCGCGGGCTCCACGGCGGGCGGCTTCTCCTCGCGTACGGGCGGGTAGTGCAGGTCGAACGCGGGCCGCTCGGAGCGGATCGGGGGCATGCTCGCGAAGTTGTGGCGCGGCGGCGGGCAGGAGGTGGCCCACTCCAGCGAGTTGCCGTAACCCCAGGGATCGTCGAGCGTGACCTTGGGCGCGTGCCTGGCCGTCTTGACCACGTTGTAGAGGAACGGCAGCGTCGAGGCGCCCAGCAGGAACGCGCCGACCGAGGAGAGCTCGTTGAGCGCGGTGAAGCCGTCGGCGGCGCTGTAGTCGGCGTAGCGGCGCGGCATGCCGAGCTGGCCGAGCCAGTGCTGGACCAGGAACGTGGTGTGGAAGCCGACGAACAACGTCCAGAAGTGCACCTTGCCGAGGCGGTCGTCGAGCATCCGGCCGGTCATCTTCGGCCACCAGAAGTAGAAGCCGGAGAACATGGCGAACACGACCGTGCCGAAGACGACGTAATGGAAGTGGGCGACGACGAAGTAGGTGTCGCTGATGTGGAAGTCGAGCGGCGGCGAGGCGAGGATGACGCCGGTCAGGCCGCCGATCAGGAACGTGACGAGGAACCCCACCGCGAACAGCATCGGCGTCTCGAACGTGAGATGCCCGCGCCACATCGTGCCGATCCAGTTGAAGAACTTCACCCCGGTCGGCACCGCGATGAGGAACGTCATGAACGAGAAGAACGGCAGCAGCACCTGCCCGGTCGCGAACATGTGGTGGGCCCACACGGTCATCGACAGGCCCGCGATGGCGATCGTGGCCCCGACCAGGCCCATGTAGCCGAAGAGCGGCTTGCGGCTGAAGACCGGGATCACCTCGGTGACGATCCCGAAGAACGGCAGCGCGATGATGTACACCTCGGGATGGCCGAAGAACCAGAACAGGTGCTGCCACAGCAGCGGCCCGCCGCTGGCCCCTTCGAAGACGTGCGTGCCGAGCTTGCGGTCGGCCTCCAGCACGAGCAGCGCGGCGGCCAGCACGGGGAAGGCCATCAGCACGAGCATGCTGGTCAGCAGCACGTTCCAGGTGAACAGCGGCATGCGGAACATGGTCATGCCGGGGGCGCGCATGCCGATGATCGTGGTGATGAAGTTGACGGCGCCGAGGATCGTGCCGAGGCCCGACATCACCAGGCCCATGATCCACAGGTCGCCGCCGACCTGCGGCGAGTGCATGGCCGTCGACAGCGGCGTGTAGGCGAACCAGCCGAAGTCCGCCGCGCCGCCCGGGGTGAGGAAGCCGGCCAGCACCATGAGCCCGCCGAACAGGAACAGCCAGTACGCCACCGCGTTCAGCCTCGGGAAGGCCACGTCGGGCGCGCCGATCTGCAGCGGCATGATCACGTTGGCGAACCCGGCGAACAGCGGCGTCGCGAACAGCAGCAACATCACCGTGCCGTGGATGGTGAACAGCTGGTTGTACAGCTCCTGGCTCACCACCTGCATGCCGGGCTGGGCGAGCTCGGCCCTGATCACCATCGCCATGACGCCGGCGACGAGGAAGAACCCGAACGAGGTGATCAGGTAGAGGTACCCGATGACCTTGTGATCGGTCGTCGACAGCCAGGAAGCGATGACGGTACCGGTACGGCGGCGCCTGACCTGCTCGATCGAGGTGTCCCGAACAGTCGTCACGGCTGCTCCCTCCTTCGCGGAGTTGTGCCTGCCCCGATGTGACCCATTCCACGCCAACGATCGCCGGACGGGAAGCGGTTCTTTAGAACGTCTTTGATCCCGTGTCCCACATGCCGGTCAATTACCGGTAGGCCGGGGGCGTTCTTCTATCCTTTCTGTCCGAACCGAATCGGAGGAGATCTCGTGACCGCACAGAGTGACTACGCCGCCCTGGTCCAGCAGGGCCTCTCGCTCGACCTCACCCGGGGCAAGCCGTCACCGCGCCAGCTCGACCTCTCCGACGATCTGCTCAAGCTGCCCGCCTCGTACAAGGCGGCCGACGGCACCGACGGGCGCAACTACGGCAACCTTCAGGGCCTGCCGGAGCTGCGGGAGATCTTCGCGCCGCTGGTGCAGGTGCCGGCCGGTCAGCTCGTCGTCGGCGGCAACTCCAGCCTGACGCTGATGCACGACACGATCGTGCACGCGCTGCTGTCGAAGGTGCCGGGGGCCGAGCGCCGCTGGGTCGAGGAGCCGGAGATCACGTTCCTGTGCCCGGTGCCCGGCTACGACCGGCATTTCACCATCTGCGAGCGGCTCGGCATCAAGATGACGGCCGTCCCCATGGACGCGGGCGGCCCCGACATGGACGTCGTCGAGCGCCTGGTCGCCGCCGACCCGACGGTCAAGGGCATCTGGTGCGTGCCCAAGTACAGCAACCCGTCCGGGGTCACCTACAGCGACGAGACCGTGCGCCGCCTGGCCGCGATGCCGGCTGCCGCGCCCGACTTCCGGATCATCTGGGACAACGCCTACGCCGTCCACCACCTCACCGACGCCCCCGACGAGCTGGCCGACCTGCTCGCGCTGGCCGCCGAGCACGGCCACGCCGACCGGGTGTTCGTCTACGCCTCCACCTCGAAGGTGACGTACGCCGGTTCGGGCGTGTCGTTCTTCGGGTCCTCGCCGGCCAACGTCGAGTGGTTCCTGGCCAACACCGCCAAGCAGTCGATCGGCCCCGACAAGCTCAACCAGCTGCGCCACGTGGAGTTCCTGCGCGACGCCGCGGGCGTGGAGGCGCACATGCGGCGGCACGCCGCGCTGATCGGGCCGAAGTTCGAGCTGGTCGACAAGGTGCTGACCGAGCGGCTGGGCGACCTCGCCACCTGGACCAGCCCGAGGGGCGGCTACTTCATCAGCCTGGAGGTGCCGCACGCCGCCGAGGTGGTGGCCAGGGCCAAGGCCGCGGGCATCGCGCTCACGCCCGCCGGGGCGACCCACCCGTACGGGCAGGACCCGGCCGACAGCACGATCAGGATCGCCCCCACCTACCCGGACCTGGACGAGCTGGAGCAGGCCATCAGCGGCCTGGCCGTCTGCGTCCGCCTGGTGGCGGAAGAGCGGGGCTAGATCGCCCGGCCCCTGAAGCCGAAGATGTACTCGCGCGTCTCGCTCGGATGGAACGAGACGCCGACCCCCGGCTCGAACGCGACGTTGTCGCGGGCGCAGTAGTACAGCCGTTCCCAGACGGCCATCGCCTTGTCACGGGCCGGGGCCTCGGCGCCGTCGCGCCTGCGCGCGCCCCGCGCGCCGAGCACGAACAGCAGGCCGAGCCCCCAGAACAGGCCCGTGAGGCAGAACGGCGCGAGCAGCACCTCGCTCCACTGCGAGTCCTTGCCCATCGCGATCACCAGCGACACGACGAGGTGCACCAGGGCCGCCACGCCGAGCATGATCCACCCCTGGTTCCTGGCCCAGGGCGTGTAGTGGCGGCTCGGGAACGACATCCAGACCGCGAGCTGCGTACGGCTCATGACGTGCTTCGACGCGCCCAGGGAAGGCGCGGTGGGCAGGTCGGCGACCTGATGCTGGCTTGCCAGTCTCACCCGGCCTATCCGGTATGTGGTTCCCGCGGCGACTGCTCCTGGAACCGAGACGACCTGGTCAGCCTGCGTACACACCGGACACCTGACTTCCACCCGGGCAGTCTGGCCTTAAGGAACGGTCCGCGCAAACCGTAAGGTTCTGGTGTGAGACCGATTGATGCCCTGGTGAACTCCCTGTCCGAAGCGCGGGTGCTGACCGACCCCGACGTGATCGACTCCTACGCCCGCGACCGCACGTTCGTCGAGCCGGGCAAGCCGGTCGGCGTCGTGCTCGCCACCTCGCGCGAGGACGTGGTGACGACCATGAGGTGGGCCACCGAGCACCGGGTGCCGGTGGTGCCGCGCGGCGCCGGCACGGGCCTGGCGGGCGGGGCGACGGCCGGTGACGGTGCTCTCGTCCTGTCGCTGGCCCGGATGACGGCCGTCCGCGAGCTGTCGCCCGCCGACGAGATCGCCGTCGTGGAGCCGGGCGTCATCACCGCCGACCTCGACCGCGCCGCCAGGGAACACGGTCTCATGTACGCGCCGGACCCGTCGTCGTACGAGATCTCCACGATCGGCGGGAACCTGGCGACCAACGCCGGCGGGCTGCGCTGCGTGAAGTACGGCGTCACCAGGGACGCCGCGCTCGGCCTGGAGGTCGTGCTGGCCGACGGCCGGATCCTGAACACCGGCAGGCGCACGATGAAGGGCGTCACCGGCTATGACCTGACCGGCCTGTTCGTCGGCTCGGAGGGCACGCTCGGCGTGATCACCTCGGCCACCGTACGGCTGCGGCGGGCGCCCGCGACGCCGCCCGCGACGTTCGCGGCCGAGTTCGGCTCGCTGCGCGACGCGGGCGCGGCCGTGGCGGCGATCATGGCGGCGGGCTGCCAGCCGTCGCTGATGGAGCTGCTGGACCGCGCCACGCTGGAGGCGATCGACGACTGGCGCAACATCGGCCTGGAGCCCGCGACGCAGGCCATGCTGATCGGCCAGTCCGACGCGACCGACGGCCAGGCCATGGCCGAGCGCATGGAACGGCTCTGCCTGGACAACGGCGCCTCGTTCGTGGCCGTCTCCTCCAGCCCGCAGGAGACCGAGGAGCTGATCGGGCTGCGCAGGATGGCGTACCAGGCCAAGGAGCGCCTCGGGGCGTGCCTGGTCGAGGACGTGTGCGTGCCGCGCTCGGCGCTGCCCGACATGATCACCGCGATCGAGGCGGCGGCGGCCCGGCACGGCGTGAGGATCGCCACGGTCGCGCACGCCGGCGACGGCAACCTGCACCCGGTCTTCATCTTCGAGCACGGGACGGCCGAGCCGCCCGCCGAGGTGTGGGCCGCGGCCGACGAGGTGTTCAGGCGGGCGCTGGAGCTCGGCGGCACGCTGACCGGGGAGCACGGCGTGGGGACGCTCAAGCGGCGCTGGCTGGCGCTGGAGTCGGGGCCGGTGGCGGCCGAGGTGCAGCAGGGCATCAAGGCCGTTCTCGACCCTCTGGGCATCCTCAATCCGGGCAAGGCCATCTGAATTTGCCAAGCCGTGACCTTGGGCTCCGGCGTGGACACGACCTGCGACGAAACGCTGACTTCCGTCGTCAAAAGGTGAAAGTTACTTTCAGGTCCGGCAGACGCCCCACATGTCACGCTGGTAGCGTTTTGCCCCATCTATTGGGTTGTGATGGGGGTCCGACGTGAATCAGTTCCAGCCGTTGGCGGCGGACGACCCGCGGCGGCTGGGGGCGTACGACATCGTCGCCCGGCTCGGCGAGGGCGGTCAAGGGGTTGTCTACCTGGGCAGGAGCGACTCGGGGGAACAGGCCGCGGTCAAGCTGCTGCACCACGCCCTGGTGGCCGACGCCGACGCCCGTACGCGGTTCCTGCGCGAGGTGGCGGTCGCCCAGCGGGTGGCCAGGTTCTGCACCGCGCCCGTGCTCCACGCCGACCTGGACGGGAGCCGGCCGTACATCGTGAGCGAGTACGTGCCGGGGCCCTCCCTGCGTGAGCTCGTCATCAACGAGGGGCCGCGGCGGGGGGCCGCGCTGGAACGGCTCGCGATCAGCACCGCGACCGCGCTGGCGGCCATCCACCGGGCCGGGATCCTGCACCGGGACTTCAAGCCGGCCAACGTGCTCATGGGCCCCGAGGGGCCCGTCGTGATCGACTTCGGCATCGCCCGCGCGCTGGACTCCCCGGGCGCGACGGCCACGGGGATGGCGATGGGGACGCCGTCGTACCTGGCGCCGGAGCAGCTCAGCGGCGCCGCCGTGTCGGAGGCCGCCGACGTCTTCGCCTGGGGCGTCACGATGGTGTACGCCGCCACGGGGAAGCCGGCGTTCGGCTCCGACTCGATCCCCGTCGTCATGAACCGCATCCTCAACGAGGAACCGCAGCTCGGCGGGATGGAGGGTGAGCTCGGCCAGCTCGTGGCCCTGTGCCTGTCGAAGGACCCGTCGCAGCGGCCTACCGCCGACGAGCTCATCGTCCGCCTCACCGGCCAGCCCGCCCCCAAGTCCGCCATCGAACCCTCCCCCGGCACCGCCGCCCCTTCGGGCCCCCAGAACCTCACCGCCGCCCCCCAGGGCTCGGGCGCCCAGCCGGCCCTCCCCCAGCCGGGCGCCCCGCAGGCGGGTGTCCCGCAGGCGGGTGTCCCGCAGGCGGGTGTCCCGCAGCCGGGCGCGGGCTCGGCGCCGCAGCCCGGCCAGGACGCCTACCCGGGCCCGTGGACCGGTCCCCAGGTCCTCCCCCTGCCTCAGACCGGTCCCCACGGCCGCCCCGAACCGGCCGACGGCACCAGCGCCCCGCACGCAGTCGGCCCGCACGCCGCCCAGAGCGGCCCGCACGCCTCTGCCCAGAGTGGTCCTCACGCCGGGATGCCGCAGGGAAGCGCTC
>JABFVJ010000349.1 GCA_013362835.1 Nonomuraea sp.
CCGGCCCTCGGCCTCGGGGTTGCGGGTGGCGCAGGCGACCGAGATGCGATCACAGCCGCCGTTGCCGACCGTGTTCTCCCAGCCCGGCACGCCGTTCTCGATCGCCGCACGCATCCGGTCGCGCTGGCCGCGGTCGCGCAGCCGGTCGAGCAGCGCCTCGGTGCCGCCGTCGTTCGCCCATGGGGGGAACATGGCCGACAGCGACGTGCTGCCCTCGGTGTAGGGGTAGACGTCGCAGGTGACGTCCAGGCCCTCGGCGCGGAGTTCGGCGATGCGGGGGAGCGTGCGCAGGGTCTTGCCCCACGCGTGCTTCCCGGCGGTCTTGTGGTGGCTGACGTGGAGTGCGGCCCCGCTCCTCCGCGCGATCTCGACGGCCTCCTCCAGCGCCTCCTCGACGCGGGCCATCTCGTCGCGCAGATGGGTGACGTACGGCCTGCCGTGGCGGGCGGCGACGGCGGCCAGCGCGACCACCTCGGAGGTGTCGCCGTACGTGCCGGGGGTGTAGATGAGGCCCGTGGAGAGGCCGGCGGCGCCGGCGGCGAGCGCGTCGTCCAGCAGCGCGCACATGGTGTCGAGCTCGGCGGGGGTGGCCGGGCGGTCCTCGTAGCCGAGCACGCCCGCCCTGAGGGTGCCGTGGCCGACGAGGGAGGTCAGGTGGTTCGACCTCGGAGCGTGCCCGTGCGCCTCCGCGAAACCGTCATAGTCAGTAAATATCGGGATGTCGCCGCCGAAGCCGGCCCGGCTCGACCGGCGCATCGCGGGCACCCGTTCGGGCAGCGCGGGGAACAGGCTCGACCCGCAGTTGCCGCAGATCTCCACGGTGACGCCCATGCGTACGGGGGCGGCGGCCAGCTCCCTGCCCGCCTCGCCGAGCAGGGTGACCGCGTCGGAGTGGGTGTGGACGTCGATGAAGCCCGGGGCGACCACGAGCCCGGTGGCGTCGATCACCCGCGCCCCGCCGGCCTCGTACGGACCGCCGCCGGGCAGCAGGACGAGGCGGTCACCGCGGACGCCGACGTCGGCCCGGCGCAGCGGCGCGCCCGTCCCGTCGGCCACGAGACCACCGCTGATCAGCACGTCGAGACTCACGCGGCAGCCCCCTGCACGAGACGCGGGCCCTGCACGAGCAGCGGGCCGTTCACAAGACCTGCCCGAGGAAGGCGCGGGTGCGTTCGTGGCGCGGCCGGGACAGCACCTCGCGGGGCGGTCCCTCCTCCAGGATCACGCCGTCGTCGATGAACACCAGGTGGTCGCCCGCCTCCCTCGCGAAGCCCATCTCGTGGGTCACCACGATCATCGTCATCCCGCTGGCCGCCAGGTCGCGCATGACCTGCAGCACCTCCTGCACGAGCTCGGGGTCGAGCGCGCTGGTCGGCTCGTCGAACAGCATGAGCTTGGGGTCCATGGCCAGGCTGCGCGCGATCGCGACCCGCTGCTGCTGGCCGCCCGACAGCTGCCGGGGGTAGTGGCTCGCCCTGTCGGCCAGCCCCACCCGTTCGAGCAGCGTCATCGCGCGCGCGGACGCCGCCGCCTTCGACAGGCGCTTGACCGTGCACGGGCCCTCCATGACGTTCTCCAGCGCGGTCATGTGCGGGAACAGGTGGAAGCGCTGGAAGACCATGCCGATCTCCTGGCGCTGGCGGCACAGCTCGCCGGGCCGCAGCAGGTGCAGCTTGCCGCCCTGCTCGCTGAAGCCCATGAGCTTCCCGTCGACCCACACCCGGCCCGCGTCGATCGTCTCCAGCCGGTTGACGCAGCGCAGCAGCGTCGACTTGCCGGACCCGGACGGGCCCACCACACAGACCACCGCACCGGCCGGTACGTCGAGGCTGACGCCCTTCAGCACCTCCAGCTGGCCGAAGCGTTTCCTGACCGATTCGATCTTCACCATGCTAGTGGCCACGGCTGAACCTCCTCTCCAAGGAGCGCTGGCCGAACGTGGCCACGCTGGTGAGCAGCAGGTACCACGTGGAGGCGACCACCAGCAGCGCGATCACCTCGAAGTTGTCGAGGTAGATGCGTTGCGAGACGGTCAGCAACTCCGCGCCGGAGATGACCGACACCATCGAGGTGGTCTTCAGCATCGAGATGAACTGGTTGCCGGTCGGCGGGATGATCACCCGCATCGCCTGCGGCAGCACGACCCTGCGCAGGATCTGCCGGTGCGTCATGCCGAGCGACTCGGCCGCCTCCCGCTGGCCGGGATCGACCGAACGGATGCCGGCCCGGACGATCTCCGCCATGTACGCGCCCTCGTTGATCGTCAGCCCGAGCAGCGCCGCCGTGAACGGCGTGATCAGCTCGTTGGCCGGCCACTGGAAGAACATCGGCCCGCCGAACGGGACGCCGATCCCGATCTCGGGGAAGACCAGGCCGATGTTGAACCAGAAGATGAGCTGCACCAGCAGCGGTGTCCCACGGAAGAACCAGGTGTAGAGGCCGGACACACCCCGCAGGACCGGGCTGTCCGACAGCTGCATGACGGCGGCGACCACGCCGAGGGCGACGCCGATGACCATGGACAGCGCGGTGAGCGCGATGGTGATCCACAGCCCGCCGAGCACGCGGCCGTCCAGGAGGAACTCGGCGATCACGTCCCAGTGGAGGTTGGGGTTGACGATGACGGTGTAGGCCAGCCAGGCCATCACGAGCGCCGCGAGGGCCGCCGCGACGAGCCGTCCCGGCCTGGGCGGCCGCACCGCCTCGATGGGGAGCTCGGTCATGCGCCGGTGTTGATCGTGACCTTGGGCACGGCGTTCGCCGTCGTGCCGTACTTCTCCAGGATCTTGCCGTACTCGCCGCTGTCGATCAGCTCCTGGAGCGCCTTCGCCACGGCGTCGCGCAGGCCGGTCTGCTTCTTGTCGATCGCGATGCCCCAGGGGCCTGCGTCGTACTGCTCGGGCAGGACGTCGTACTTGCCGGTCTCCTTGGCGTACATGGCGGCCACGGGGGAGTCGACGATCGTGGCGACCGTACGGCCGGAGTCGATGGTGAGCAGGCCGGTCGGGGCGTCCTCGCTCTGCATGATCTCCATCTTCTCGGCGCACTTCTCGTTCTGGCGCTTGCCGATCTCCAGGTTGGAGCTGCCCTTGGCCAGGACGACCTTCCTGCCGCACAGGTCGGCGAGGGTCTTGATGCCCTCGGGGTTGCCCTTCTTGACCATGATCGAGCCGCCGGCGTTGAAGTAGTCGACGAAGTCGACGGCCTTGCGACGCTGTTCGAGGTCGCTGAGCGCGGCCATGGCGATGTCCCACCTGCCGCCCTGCAGCCCCGGGATGAGCCCGTCGAAGGAGGCGTTGATGATGCGGGTCTTCAGCCCGAGCCGCTCCCCGACGGCCACGGCCAGGTCGGCGTCGACGCCGGTCATCTCCTGGGTGCCCGGCTTGTACATCTCCATCGGGGGATAGCCTTCCGAGGTCGCCATGCGCAGCTCGCCCGACTTCCGTACGGCTTCGGGGACGAGGTCCTTGGCGCTCTTTCCGGTCGAGGAGGGCGGGGTGGGCGCCGGCGTGGACGAGGTGGACCGCCCGCATCCGGCGCCGAGCGCGCAGGCCGCCACCAGGGCGATGACCAGGTGTGTTCGCATGGGATGTCATGGTGGCCAGGCCGCCCGGCGGCACCAAGCCTCGTGAAGGCATGCGACCCTCAGCGTCGAATCCTTCGATGCTCGACCCCGTGAGGCGTCGTGGTTGTCTACGCTCGCCGCTCATGAGCTTGGACATCTGGCCGCGGACGGCCGCCTGGCATGACGGGGAGCTGCGTCTGGGCGGCATCGGCGCGGTGGAACTGGCCCGGGTGCACGGCACGCCCGCGTACGTGCTGGACGAGGCCGACTTCACCGCCCGCGCGCGGGCGTGGCTGGACGCGCTCCCCGACGGAGACGTGCACTACGGCGGCAAGGCGTTCCTCTGCCCCGAGGTGGTGCGCTGGCTCGACCGGCTCGGCCTGTCCCTGGACGTCTGCACCGGCGGCGAGCTCGCCGTCGCCATGGCCGGCGGGATGCCGCCGGAGCGGGTCGTCTTCCACGGCAACAACAAGTCGGCCGACGAGCTGCGCCGGGCCGTGGCGTGGGGCATCGGCTGCGTGGTCGTCGACTCCTTCACCGAGATCGCCAGGCTGGCCGGGATCGCCGCCTCGCTCGGCGTACGGCAGCGGGTGATGATCAGGGTGACGCCGGGCGTCGACCCGCACACCCACGCGTTCATCGCCACCGGCGGCGAGGACTCGAAGTTCGGTTTCTCGCTGAGCGCCGGCGCCGCCGCGCTCGCGGTGGCGCGCGTGACCGCCGAACCCTCACTTGAGCTGTACGGCCTGCACTCCCACATCGGCTCCCAGATCTTCGAGCTGGACGCCTTCGGCACCGCCGCCGCCAGGATGGCCGCCTTCGCCGACGAGGCCGGCGTCACCAGGCTCGACCTCGGCGGCGGTCTCGGCATCGGCTACACGCCCGACGACCCCACCCCGCCGACGCCCGCCGAGCTGCTCGCCGTGCTCAGGAAGGAGACGGCGGGCCTGCGCCTCGCCGTCGAGCCCGGCAGGTCCATCGCGGGCCCGTCCACGGTGGCCCTCTACGAGATCGGCACGATCAAGGGCCGGTACGTGAGCGTGAACGGCGGCATGAGCGACAACCCCCGCCCCGCCATGTACGGCGCCGCCTACACCGCCACGCTCGCCAACCGCGCCTCCGACGCGCCGCCCAGCCTGTTCACCGTGGTCGGCAAGCACTGCGAGAGCGGCGACGTGCTGGTCAGGGACCTTCCGCTGCCCGACGACGTACGGCCGGGCGACCTGCTCGCCGTACCGGTTTCGGGGGCGTACCAGCGTTCCATGGCCGGCAACTACAACCACGTGCCCCGGCCGCCGGTCGTCGCGGTGCGGGACGGCCTGGCCCGGGTGATCGTCCGCCGCGAGAGCGAGGAGGACCTGCTGCGGCTGTACCTGTGAGGGGGTGAACAGCCCTTTTCGCATTCCCTGACCCTTCCTTGACGAGGCCGCGGCGTGGCGCAGTTGATCACCTGGGTAAGGCCACTCCTGTAACAGTCGTACGCGTATCGGGGGGTTCGGATGCGACTGGGTATTTTGACAGGAGCGGGGCTGCTCGCGGTCGCCGTCGCCCTGACCGGGTGCGACTCGCCGCCCGAGACCGCCAAGATCGTGGACAACAAGGCCGCCGCGGCGGCCAAACAAAAGAAGAGCAAGGAGGCCAAGGTCGCGCTGGCGCGCAAGGTCAAGGCCAACGAGCTGGGGCAGATCCCGGTGCTGATGTTCCACCGGATCATCAAGAACCCGGCCACGACCGACGACAGGACGCCACAGCAGTTCCGCTCCGACCTCGCACGGCTGGTCAGAGAGGACTACGTGCCGATCAGCGCCTCGGAGATGGTCACCGGGAAGATCAACATCCCGGCCGGGAAGCACCCGGTGGTGCTGACCTTCGACGACTCGTCGCCGTCGCAGCTCACCCTGAACGAGATGGGCGTTCCCCAGCCGGACACGGCCGTGGGAATCCTGCGCGAGACGGCCGCCAAGCACCCGGGCTTCCGCCCGGCCGCCACGTTCTACGTCACCCGCGACATGTTCGGCAAGACCGTACGCGAGGAGCAGGCCCAGGCGCTCGGCTGGCTGCGGGACAACGGCTTCGACATCGGCAACCACACGCGCGACCACGTCAACCTGCACGGACGTTCGGAGAAGGAGGTCGAGGACCAGATCGGCGGCATCGCCAAGCAGATCGACGACCTCGCCAAGGTCAAGCCGAACTCCATCGCCCTGCCGTACGGCAACCAGCCGCGCAAGAAGGACTGGGCGCTGCACGGCAAGCTCTACAACCACGCGGGCGCGTTCCTCGCCGGGTACACGCCGGCGCCGGCGCCGTTCAGCAAGGCGTTCGACCCGGGGGGCATCCCGCGGATCCGCGTGATGGAGAAGAAGGGCGACTGCGTGCAGTTCTGCTCGGAGGCGTGGCTCGACTGGCTGAAGAACAACCCGGACATGCGGTACACCTCTGACGGGGATGTCAGCACGGTCGCGTACCCGAAGTTCAAGCAGCCGTACCTGCGCAAGACCTTCACCACCTGGAGCCTGCCCTACTGACG
>JABFVJ010000216.1 GCA_013362835.1 Nonomuraea sp.
ATACGCAACAAGGGGTGTCGGTTGACCACCACGTCGAGCCTGATCTCCACGCTTCCCGGCCGCTCCTACACCGATCCCGACCTGTTCGCCGAGGAGCAGGCCAAGATCTTCGAGAACATGTGGTTCTGCGCGGTCAGGGCCGGCGACCTGCCGAAGCCGGGCGCGTTCAGGACCGTCCAGGTGGGCACGGAGAGCGTGATCGTGGTCCGCGGCCGTGACGGGCGGCTGCGCGCCTTCCTCAACGTCTGCCGCCACCGCGGCGCCCGGCTCTGCATGGAGGAGCAGGGAGAGGTCAGAAGGACGATCAGGTGCTCCTACCACGCCTGGTCCTACGACCTCGACGGCCGGCTCGCCGCCGCCCCCAACCTGGCCAGGATGCCCGACGTCGACCGCGTGGAGTACGGCCTCGTCCCGGTGAGCCTGCGCGAATGGCTCGGGTACGCCTGGGTCTGCCTGGCCGACGAGCCGCCCTCCTTCGACGACACCGTCACGTACGCGGCCACCGAACGCCTCGGCGACCCCGCCGCCATCGAGAACTACCACGTGGACGGGCTCGCGCTCGGCCGCCGCGTCGTCTACGACGTCAAGGCCAACTGGAAGCTCATCGTCGAGAACTTCATGGAGTGCTACCACTGCGCCACGATCCACCCCGAGCTGGTGTCCGTGCTGCCCGAGTTCGCCGGCGGCTACGCGGCCCAGTACTACGTGGGCCACGGCGCCGAGTTCGCCGAGCGGGTCGAGGGCTTCACCGTGGACGGCGGCGCCGGCTTCGGCCGCCTGCCCGGCGTCTCACCCGAGCAGGACCGCCGCTACTACGCGATCACCGTCAAGCCGCAGGTGTTCGTCAACCTGGTGCCCGACCACGTGATCCTGCACCGCATGTTCCCGCTCGCCGCCGACCGCACGGTCGTCGAGTGCGACTGGCTCTACCACCCCGACGTGGTCGGCTCCGGCGCGGACGTGTCGTCGTCGGTCGAGCTGTTCCACCGGGTCAACGAGCAGGACTTCGACGCCTGCGAGCGGACCCAGCTCGGCATGGGCTCACGCGCGTACCGGGCGGGTGGGGTGCTGGTGCCGAGCGAGCATCACATCTCGGCCTTCCATCAGTGGGTGAACCAGCGCCTGCGCGGATAGCGCACCTTGAGGCCGCCGTACTTGGCCCGGCCGCTGACCACGAGGTAGGGCGCGCCGGGGCGGGGCCTGCCCGGCACGTCGCCGACGCTGGTCTGGCCCCACTCGCTGCGGAAGGCGTCCACGTTCACCACGCCGCCCTCCGGCATGATGATCTTCGCGGAGCCGTAGGCGAGGTCGAGTTCGAGGTCGACGACCGGGTGGGCGATGAGGGCCTCGGACAGGTCGAGCTCGACGCTGCCGTACTTGGAGGCGATCCGCAGCCGTCGCGGGACCGCCCAGTCGCCGGAACGCCGCACGTGGCCGTTCTTGGACTCCAGCTCGACCACGTCGTCGGCAGGGGACGGCTCGGCGGGCAGATCGGTGATCAGACCGAGCAGGTCGCCGTAGGTTTTCGACGTGAGCGCCAGCTCAAGCCGGTCTTCGAGTTCGAGCCGGGTGAGCCGGCCCTCGGCGAACGCGTGTTGCAGTCGCCCGGCCGTACGCTCACGGTCCTCGTCGGAGACCCGCATTTGCATTTCCGACATGTCCTGAGCATAGGTTCGCGAGGCTCAGAACGGGAGGCGTCGCCCCGAAGGGGTCCGCAGATCGAGGGAGGAGTGCCGCCGGACCCGGGAGGGCCTGCGCACGATCTGGAGTCTCTTCACATCGCATAGATACCCAACTGATTGCCGGGAAGTCCTCATACGGAGGTAGCGTGATGTCTGATGTTGGCGCAACCCTTCGTGCACCCGGCCCTCTTCTACCGAGGTGACCGGCAGTACGTCGATGCCACCACGGCCTTCCTGCGCGAAGGGCTGGCCGCGGGTGAGCCCGTCGCGGTGGCCGTGCCCGCCGCCAACCTCGCCAAGATCGAGGCCGGGCTCGGGGCCGACGCCGCCCGCGTGACCATGCTCGACATGGGCGCGGCCGGGCGCAACCCCGGCCGCATCATCCCCGCCGTGCTGCGGGAGATCGCCGACCGGCATCCCGACGACCACGTGCGGATCATCGGCGAGCCGATCTGGCCGGGGCGCAGCGCGACCGAATATCCGGCCTGCGCCCAGCACGAGGCGCTGATCAACCACTCGTTCGCGGGCCGCCACGTCACGATCCTGTGCCCGTACGACCTGGACGGGCTCTCGCCCGAGGTGCTGCGCGAGGCCGAGGGCACCCACCCCGTGCTGCGCGACGCCTTTCACGAGTGGCCGAGCGACCGCTACGCGCCCGACCTGGTCGTCGAGGGCCACAACCGGCCGTTCGGCGAGCCGGGGGAGTGCGCGACGCTCCGCTTCGACCACACCAACCTCTCCTCGGCCCGCAACCTCGCCGCCCGGCAGGCCGACGTGGCGGGCTTCGCGGGCGACCGGCTCGACGACATCCGCCTGGTGGCGGCCGAGCTCGGCGCCAACAGCCTCGACCACGGCGGCGGGTCCGGCGTGATCAGGCTCTGGGTCGAAGGCGCCCGGCTGGTGTGCGAGGTCAGCGACGCGGGCCACATCACCGACCCGCTGGCCGGCCGCAGGCCCGTCGACCCGCGCCACTCCGGCTCGCGCGGCCTGCTCATCGTCAACCTGCTCAGCGACCTCGTACGCGTCCACACCCGCGCCGGGTCCACCGCGATCCGCGCCTATTTCGATCTGCCCTCCACCCTGGTGTAGACATCGAAGGATGACCGTGCTGCGCCCGATGCGGGCCCGCGACGCGGGCGAGTCCCATCGCACCGCGACCAACCTCGAGCTCTTCTTCGACCTGTGCTTCGTGGTCGCCGTCTCGTTCGCGGGCGCCCAGCTTCACCACGCGCTCAGCGAGGGGCACCTGGGCGAGGGCGTGGCGGGCTACCTGACCACGTTCTTCGCCATCTGGTGGGCGTGGATGAACTACACCTGGTTCGCCTCCGCCTACGACAACGACGACTGGTTGTTCCGGGTGACCACGCTCGTGCAGATGTCGGGCGTGCTGGTGCTGGCCGCCGGGGTGCCGCGGGCGTTCCAGGAGCACGACTTCCTGGTGGTCTACCTCGGCTACCTGATCATGCGGCTGGCCATGGCGGCCCACTGGCTGCGGGCCGCGTCGGGCGACCGGGCCGGGCGGCGTACGGCGCTGCGCTACGCGGCGGGCATCTGCGTGGCGCAGATCGGCTGGATCGTGCTGCTGCTGGCGCCGGAGCGGTGGTATCTGGCGGCGTTCGCGCTGGGCGTGGTGCTGGAGCTCTCGGTGCCGGTGTGGGCCGAGCGGGCCACCTCCACCGCCTGGCACCCCCATCACATCGCCGAGCGCTACGGCCTGTTCACGATCATCATGATGGGCGAGAACGTGCTGGCCGCGACCGCCGCCGTACAGGCCGAGGCCAGCGGCGCGGGGCTCAGTCCCGGTTTGATCACCCTGGCCCTCGGGGCGCTGGTGATCGCGTTCGCCATGTGGTGGCTCTACTTCGCCCCGCCCGCGCACGAGATCCTGCTCTCCAACCGGCAGGCCATCCCCTGGGGCTACGGCCACTACCTGATCTTCGCGGCGGTGGGCGCGTTCAGCGCCGGGGTCGAGGTGGGCATCGACTACAAGGCGGGCGCGGCGCACCTGTCGCACACGGGCGCCGCGCTGACGGTGTCGGTGCCGGTCGCGGTGTTCCTGTTCATGGTGTGGGTGCTGCACGTGCGCCCGCACGGCTACGGGCGGGCCGACAGCGCGGCCTTCCTGGGCGCGACCGCGCTCGTGCTGCTGGCCGCGCTGACGCCGGTGCCGATCCCGCTGATCGCCGCGGTCATGGTCGCGCTGGTGCTGGTGACCGGCGCGACCAGACGCGATCGTCAGAGCTCGACCTCGGCCATGCTCGGGTAGCGGTCGCCGCGTACGGCGTCCGCGGGCACGGCCCGTACCAGCGCGTCGAGCTGCTCAGGGGTCAGCGTGACGTCGGCGGCGGCGGCGTTCTCCTCCAGGTACGTCAGCCGCTTCGTCCCGGGGATCGGCACGACGTCGTCGCCCTGGGCGAGCACCCAGGCCAGGGCGAGCTGCGCGGGGGTGATCCCGGCCGCGTCGGCGATCTTCCGCACCTCGGCCACCAGGGTCGCGTTGTGCTCGGCGTTCTCGCCCGACAGGCGCGGCATGTGCTTGCGGAAGTCGTCGTCGGGAAGCTGGTCCGCGGGCGGCAGCGCGCCGCCGAGCAGGCCCCGGCTGATCGGCGAGTACGCCACCAGCGCGGTGCCGAGCTCCCTGGCCGCAGGCAGGATCTCCGCCTCGATGCCGCGCGTGAACAGCGAGTACTCGCTCTGCAGCGCCACGATCGGGTGCACCCCGTACGCCCGGCGCAGCGTGTCCGCGCTCACCTCCGACAGGCCGAGGTGGCGCACCTTGCCCTGCTCGACCAGCTCGGCCATGGCGCCGACCGACTCCTCGATCGGTACGCCCGGGTTGCGGCGGTGCATGTAGTAGAGGTCGATGTGGTCCACGCCGAGCCGCCGGAGCGAGGCGTCGCAGGCCGACCTGATGTACTCGGGGCTGTTCTCGATGCTGCGGGAACCGCCCTCGCGCCTGACGCCGAACTTGGTGGCCAGCACGACCTCGTCGCGGCGGTCCTTGATGGCCCGGCCGACAAGCTCCTCGTTGTGTCCCCTTCCGTACATGTCCGCGGTGTCTAGAAAATTCATGCCAAGGTCGAGGGAGCGGTGGATGACCGCAATCGACTCTTTTTCGGAACCCTGGCCGTAGAACTCCGACATGCCCATGCAGCCAAGGCCGAGTGCCGAGACCTGCGGGCCGCCGGTTCCGAGAGTGCGCTTGTTCATTGCTGTCCCCTGTAGACGTCGATCTTGTAGTCGAGGGCCTTCATGTCCTGGCTGAGCTCGGCGATCCTGGCCCGTACGCGCTCGCGGTGCAGTTCGAGCATGGCCAGGCGCTCGCCGGCCGTGTGGGCGCCTTCGCGGCGCAGCTCCGCGTAACGGCACATGTCCGCGATCGGCATCCCCGTGGTCCTGAGCTTGGTGAGGAAGTCCAGCCACTGGAGGTCCTCTTCCACGTAGTCCCGATGCCCGCTGTGGTTGCGGCCGACCGAGTGGATGAGCCCGATACGCTCGTAGTAACGCAGGGTGTGGGCGCTCAGGCCCGACCGTTGCGCGGCCTCCTGAATCGTCATACCTCCAGGTTCGCCCTTAGAGTGCACTCCAAGTCAAATCAGCCTGCCGGTGGCCGTACCCACCCTGAGGGGGCAGACCCTACCCAGGGTCACCTTTCCGCAGGTCGGCCGGATGATCCCTGAGCCCTTGCGACCAAGGTATTAGGGGACGGGTCAGGGCCCGCTGGGGCTCATTTCCGATGTTGCCAAAGGGCGCTTTCCACGAGCTTTAAGGCATGAAGGGTTTGCTTGTCAGTGGATTCGCGGCCATCGGCACCGGTACCGGCGCCATGCTCACCTTGCACGCCGAATCGGGTCTCGACCCGTTGCACAGCGTCATCAGCGAGTACGCCTTCCAGGCGTCCGGATGGCTGCTGCCGGCGTCGCTGACGCTGTTCGCCGTGGGCGCGGGGCTGATCGCCGAGGCGCTGCGCCGGGCCGGCACGAACCGCTGGGTCGTCGCGCTGCTGCTGGCGTGGGGGGCGAGCATGTTCCTGATCGGGGCGTTCCCGACGGATCGCCCCGGTGTGCCGCTCTCCCTTTCCGGCGGCATCCACCGGTACGCCGCCTTCGCCGCCTTCCTGGTGATGCCCGCCGCGGGATTCCTGCTCGCCAAGGCCCGCATCAGGTACGCCAAGGCCGTACGCGTGCTCAGCGGGGTGGCGCTCGGGGCGCTGCTGCTGGTCGTGGTCCCGTACGTGGTGCGCATGTTCGGCATCCCGCTCGGCAACGACGACATCCCCGCCGGGCTGACGCAGCGAGTGGTGGTCGTGACCGAGCTGGGGGTGCTGGCGCTGGCGGGCCTGTCGATGCTCAGGCCCGCGGCGCGCCGGGTGTCGCCCGCGCTGGCGTAGCCGTACGGCCGGG
>JABFVJ010000377.1 GCA_013362835.1 Nonomuraea sp.
TCGGCGCGGAAGGCGGCCAGGCCGCAGCCCTCGGCGACCTTGACGAAGTCGACCGGCGACAGGTCGCACGCGTACTGCGGGTTGCCCAGGTAGGCGTTCTGCTCCCACACCTCCAGGCCGAGCGTGTCGTTGCGCAGGACGACGACCTTGACCGGCAGGCGGTGCTGCGCGAGCGTGGCCAGCTCCCCCAGGCACATCGTCAGGCCGCCGTCGCCGACGAACGCGACGACCGGCCGGTCGGGGTAGGCGACCTGGGCGCCGATCGCGTACGGCACCGCCGAGCCCATCGAGCACAACGTGCCGGAGAAGGAGAACTGCATGCCGCGCCGGAGCATCACCCGCGAGCCCCAGGAGCTGACCGTGCCCGCGTCGCCGGTGAGGATCGCGCCGTCGGGGATGACGTCGGTGAGCGCGCACGTCACCGCCTGCGGCTTCATCGGCACCGACGGGTCGGCGGCACGCCGCCGCTGCAGCTCCCACCACTCGTCGTAGAGCTCGCGCGCCCGTTCGGCGAAGGACCGGTCCTCGCGCACCCGCAGCATGGGCAGCAGGCGGGCCAGGGTGGCGCCGGCGTCCCCGCACAGGCCGACCTCGACCGGGTAGCGCATGCCGATCCGGTCCCCCGCCACGTCGATCTGCACCGCCCGCGCCTGGCCCGGCTGCGGCCAGAAGTCGTAGAACGGGGTGCTGCTGCCGACGATGAGGAAGCCGTCGCAGTTCTCCATCGCCCACTGCGAGGCCCTGGTGCCGATGAAGCCGATCCCGCCGGTGCACCACGGGCTGTCGTCCGGGACGGCGTCCTTGCCGAGCCCCGCCTTGGCGATCGGCGCGCCCAGCGTCTCGGCGACCTGTTCCAGCAGCTCCCCCGCGCCGAACCGGGCCCCGGCGCCCGCCAGGATCGCGATCCTCTCGCAGGAGTCGAGCAGTTCGGCGGCGCGCATGATGTCGTCCTCGGCCGGGACCTGGACGTGCCGCTGGTCGGCGGCCGAGGTGTGGCCGGGGACGTTCTTCTCCGACACGGTGTCCTGCTCCTCGGTCCAGGACTGGGTGTCGATGGGGATCGTCAGGTGCGCGGGCGCCCGCCGGTAGAGGGCGGCGCGTACGGCTCGGTCGGTGATCGCGACCGCGTGCGCGGGTCCCATCACGCGTTCGCTGAACGTGCAGGCGGGCTCCAGCACCTTGTCGTTGTCGATGTCCTGGAGGAAGTGGGTGCCGACCAGGTCGTGGTACGTCATGCCGGTGATCGCCAGGACGGGAGCGCCGTCGATCTTGCCGTCGTACAGGCCGTTCATGAGGTGCAGGGCGCCGGGGCCGGACGTGGCGACGCAGGCGGCGGGGCGGCCGGTGAACTTGGCGTAGCCGACCGCGGCCAGCGCGGCGTACTCCTCGTGACGTACGTGGACGAACCGCATCTCCGGGTGGGTGCGCAGGGACTCGAAGAAGCCGTTGACGGCGTCGCCGCAGATGCCGAAGCAGGTGTCGATGCCCCAGTGCAGCAGCCGTTCCACGATGAGGTCCGACGTCGTCCTGGGCATGGCGGGGCTCCTTGGTCTCGCGGGAACGGCCTGGTTGTCGCCGTACCCGCGACGGCCTCGGGAGGGGGGAGGACTACGGTCAAATGTTGGCCGGGTGCATACGGAAGTCGTAGCGTTCCGGGAGCGGGGGTGGGTCGTCACCGGCCGCGTACGCGTCCGTCCCGAGACCGAGGCCAAGGTGCGCGCGGCCATCGCCGAGCTCGGCTACACCCCCAACCTGGTCGCCCGCTCCCTGGCCACCGGCGCCACCAGGACGGTCGGCCTGTTCGTGCCGACGGTGGCGAGCTCCTTCTACTCGGCGGTGGTCGAGGAGGCCGAGAACGTCCTGGAGGAGCACGGCTACCACCTGCTGCTGTGCACGACCCGCCTCGACGGCGCGCGGGCCCGCCGGCACATCACCAGCCTGACCAGCCGCTCGGTCGACGCCCTGCTGATCGCGGGCGACAACGGCCTGACCGAGCACGTGCCGCTGCTGGCCGAGGCGCGTTTCCCCGTGGCGCTGTGCGCGTGGGAGGGCGAGGTGCCCGACACCCTGCCCGTGGTCACGATCGACTACGAGCAGGCCGGCTACCTGGCCGGGCGGCATCTGCGCGGGCTGGGCCACGAGCGCGTCGCGGTGCTGAGCAGCGCCCCGCACGCGCTGCGGGTCCAGGGGTTCCGGCGCGCGTTCGCCCGCGACGGGCTCGACGTCCCCGCCGCCGCCGTGTTCACCGCGCCCGAGCCGACGGCCATGGGCGGGTTCACCGCCGCGAGCGCCGCCCTGGCCGCCGACCCGGGCGTGACGGCGTTCTTCTGCACCCACGACATCCTCGCGCTCGGCGCGCTGGAGGCCGCCCGCCTGGCCGGGCGCTCGGTCCCCGGCGACCTGTCGGTGGTCGGCCACGACGACATCGACGAGGTACGCGTGACGCACCCGGCGCTCACCACCGTCGCGATCCCCAGCCGCTCGATGACCAGGCAGGCCATCGAGCTGCTGCTGCGCGCCCTCGACGAGGGCCGGCCCCCGGTCAACTCCCTGCAGCTTCTGCGCTCGACCCTGATCGTCCGCGCCAGCAGCGGCCCGGCCTAGTCCGTCACTGCCCGGCGAGGCCCGTGTGCGCCACGCCCCTGATGATCTGGCGCTGGAACAGGACGAACACCACCAGCAGCGGCAGCCCGGCGAGCACCACCGAGGCCATGATCTGCGCGTACCGCAGGCCGAACGTGCCCTGGACCACGTTGGCCAGCCCGACGGGCAGCGTCATCGTGTTGGGGTCGGTCGAGACCAGGAACGGCCAGAGGAAGTTGTTCCACGTCGTGATGAACGTGAAGATCGACACGGCGGCCAGCACCGGGCGCGACAGCGGCAGCACGATCTGGAAGAACACCCGCCAGCGGCCGGCCCCGTCCACGAACGCGGCCTGTTCCAGCTCCGGCGGCACGTCCTGGAAGAACTTGAACAGGATGTAGACGATCAGCGGCGCGGCCACCTGCGGCAGGATCACCGCCCACCAGGTGTCGACCAGGCCGAGCGTGACCATCTCCGCGAACAGCGGCGCGATCAGCACCTGCGGCGGCACCATGATCCCGGCCAGGATGAGCGCGAGCAGCGCCCGGCGGCCCCTGAAGTGGGTGCGCGCGAACCCGTAGGCGGCCATCGCCGACAGCAGCACGGTCATGAACGTCACGATCAGCGCGGTGACCGTCGAGTTGATCGCCCACTTGACGATCCCGCCGGTGCCGAGGACCAGCCGGTAGGCGTCGAGGGTGATCTCGCTGCCGATCCACCGCAGCGGGAGGTTCGTGGTCTCGGCCTCCGGCTTGAGCGAGGTCGCGACCGCCCAGGCGATGGGGGCCAGCCAGACCGCCGCGAGCGCCAGGGCGACCAGCAGCAGGACGAGCTGGCCGACGCCGAACCGCTTGGTCATGAGGAGACCTCCGCGCGCTTGCGGAACAGCCTGAGCTGCGCCAGGGACACGATCACGATCAGGACGAACAGGATGTAGGAGACGGCCGAGGCGTAGCCGATGCGGTAGCCGGTGAAGCCGACGTCGTAGGCGTACTCGATGATGGGCCTGGTGGAGTCGTCGGGGCCGCCGGCGGTCATGAGGTAGATCTGGTCGAAGACCTTCAGCGAGGCGAGAAGCTGGAGCACCACGATGAGCGCCGTCGTACGGCCGAGCAGCGGCAGCGTGATCGAGCGCATCCGGTGCCAGGCCGAGGCGCCGTCGATGGCGGCGGCCTCGTACAGGTGCTGCGGGATCGACTGGAGGGCGGCCAGGTAGAGCAGGAAGTTGAAGCCCACCGTCCACCAGACCGTGGTCAGCACCATCGACCACATGGCCGTCGACGGGCTGCCCAGCCAGGTGATGTCGGTGCCGAGGGTGCCGTTGAGCAGGCCGTAGCCCGGCGGGTAGATCATCTGCAGCCACAGCAGCGACACCACGGCCGACGGCAGCAGGAACGGCCCGAAGAACGACAGCCGCCAGAGCCACTGCACGAACCGCAGGTGGTGCACCAGCAGCGCGAAGGCCAGGCCGAGCAGCACCAGCGGGATCGTGCTCAGGAAGGTGAAGACCAGCGTGTTCCACAACGAGCGCCACATGCGCGGGTCGCCGAACGCCTCCAGGTAGTTGGCGAACCCGACGAAGCCGTTGTTGGAGCCGGCGATGTTGGCGCTCGACAGGCTCATCTTGAAGCCGTACAGGGTGGGCCAGACCAGGAAGGCCACGTAGACCAGCAGGAACGGCAGGACGAACAGCAGGCCGTGCTGCGTCCAGCCGCGCCGGACCTTGGCGTCCGGGACCGGCGCGGTGGTCACGGGGGCCGCGACGGTGGTGGCCATCAGCGCTCCTTCTTCGGGAAGGGGTCGGGGGCCGACAGCAGCCGGTTCAGCGCGGCCTTGGCCTCGGCCAGGCCCTCCTCGGGCGTGCGCTGCCCGCCGATGACCGGCGAGAACGCCTGCCCGAACTCGATCCACAGGCGCGAGGCCGAGCCGGCGAACCACACCTGCGGGTCGAGCGCGACCTCGGTGATGACCGAGCGGTACTCCGACTGGGGTTCGAGCGCCAGGTACTCGGGCTCTTCGAGCGCGGGCAGGTACGCGGGCACGTGCCCGGCCACGGCCCAGTCGGCGCTGTTCTTGACCAGGTAGGCGATGAAGCGGTAGGTCGCCCTCTCCACCTCGGGGTCGCGCGAGCGCTGGTGCGGCAGCACGAACGAGTGGCAGTCGGCCTGCGCCGAGCCGGTGCCGAAGACGGCGGGGAAACGGGTCATGCTGAACGGCGTCCCGCGTTCCTTCAGTCCGGTGGTCTCCCAGTCGCCGTTCCAGAGGAAGGCGGCCAGGCCGTTGGTGAAGTTGGCGACGGACGCGCCGTAGTCGGTGCGCCAGTCGCACAGCCCTTCCTGGCCGAGCTGCCGCATGAAGCGCAGGGCCTGGAGCGCCTTGTCGTCGTCGATGGTGATCGTGGTGCCGTCCTGCGACAGCAGCGTGCCGCCGCTCTGCGGGTACAGCGACCACCACACGCGCCAGGGGCCGACCGAGCCGAGGCCGAGCGCGTCGAAGGCCAGCGGCGGTTTGCCGCCCATGGCGTCCTTGGCCTTGCGCAGCGCGGTCAGCAGCTCGTCGGGGCCCTTGGTGGGCAGGAGCTTGCCGTCGGAGCCGAGCAGGCCCGCCTTCTCGCAGATGTCGGTGTTGTAGTACTGCACCATCGGGTGGGCGTCGAACGGCACCGCGTACAGGACGCCGTCGATGTGGGCGCGCTCCCAGATGGGCGGGCTGAAGTCGGCGGCGCGCAGGCCGTTCTCCTCCAGCAGTTTGACGTCGATCGGGTCGAGGATCTCACCTGGGCCGAGCCCGGCGAGCCTGGCCAGGTGGAAGGTGGCCAGGTCGGGCGAGCGCCCGCCGGAGCCGGCCATCGCGATCTTCGTGTAGTAGGGCTCGCCCCAGGCGAGCACGTTCTCCTCGACGAAGACGCCGGGGTTGTCCTTGGCGAACGCCCCGACCATCTTGTTCATGATGATCCCGTCGCTGGCGCCGAGGAAGTGCCAGTACTGGACGCGGGTCTGGGACGTGCCGAGCCCTACGGGCAGGCTGCACCCGGTCGCCGCCGCGCCGAGGAGGGCGAGGCCGCCGCCCAGCAGGAGGCGGCGGGTGAGGTCGGGGGGATCTTGCACGATGGCCTCTTCCTGCACCGATCTGATCGCTTGGCCATGCGATCAGATGACTTCAGCGGGGTTCGGGACAGCAGCCGTCCGGATCGCGGATCTTGCCCGCATGGCCCGTGGTTTCAGTCGGGTTCCCCGAGTGTTAGCGATAACAAGAACGGTGTCAAGAGATCGCCTCACTCTTGACCACAAGCGGTGTTAGCGATAACAATCTGAGCACGTCACGACCCCAGGAGTCACCCCCCGTGCACCAAGCCCAGCTCACGCTCGACCCCGCGTTCACCGTGGCCCCGGTACGGCGGCGCACCTTCGGCGCCTTCGTCGAGCACCTCGGCCGCTGCGTCTACACCGGCATCTACGAGCCCGGCCAC
>JABFVJ010000246.1 GCA_013362835.1 Nonomuraea sp.
CCCGAGGCGAGCACGGGGTGGAACGACAGCTGCGCGGTGCGCCCCATGACCGCGGCGGCCTCGCGCGGGTCGAGCACGCCCGGCAGTTCGACGATGATGCGCGCGTCGCCGGAGCGTACCAGGGTGGGCTCGGCCACGCCGAGCCCGTTGGCGCGGCGTTCGAGCACGTCGCGGGCGCGGTCGACGGCCTCGGGGGAGGCCTCGCCCTTGGCCTCGAAGACGATCTGGGTGCCGCCGCGCAGGTCGAGGCCGAGGCGCGGAGCCATGGTGAATGCCAGGAACAACGAAGAAACGATGACGGCAAGGGCCGCCACCGCACGCCAAACAGGCATGCAGAGAACCTCCACACGATAAATCCGAAAATTTGGTCAGATTTCGCGAGTGGAGGGAGGAGCTCGGGCCGAAATCCCCCGCGGAGCGGCGCCCGGCGTGAAATCCGCGGCTTCTGCCGTACGGGAGGAGAACCGGTGGCCCGCGCCCGCGGATCCGGCGGACGCCGGCGCGGCCAGGCCGGAGAACTGGGCGGGCGACGGCGTGGAGGCCCGCGGGGTGACGGGGGCGGGACTGCCCGCCTGGTGCTGCGCCGGGCAGTCGAGGACGGCGGCGTTCTGCACGACGGTGACGGGCGCCCGCACGCCGGTCACCAGGAAGATCGAGGACAGCAGAAGGACCAGCGCCGCGGGCAGTCTGATCCTCACGCGTTCACCGTAGCCTGGTTCGGGGTAGCGGGGGCGCCATGCGACTCACCTCTACCTCCGACCTGTGGTGGAAGAACGCCGTCGTCTACTGCCTGGACGTGGAGACCTTCAAGGACGGCAACGACGATGGCGTCGGCGACTTCCGCGGCCTGACCCAGCAGATCGACTACCTCGCCGGCCTGGGCGTGACCTGCCTGTGGCTGATGCCGTTCTTCCCGACGCCCAACCGCGACGACGGTTACGACATCACCGACTTCTACTCCATCGACCCCCGCCTGGGCACCCTGGGCGACTTCGTGGAGTTCATGCGCACCGCCAAGGACCGCGGCCTGCGGGTCATCGCCGACCTGGTGGTCAACCACACCTCGACCGAGCACCCCTGGTTCAAGCAGGCACGGTCGAGCCGCGACAACCCCTTCCGCGACTGGTACGTCTGGTCGGACACCCCCGAGCCCGACGACCCCAAGCAGGTGGTCTTCCCCGACAAGGAGGACTCCTTCTGGGAGTACGACAAGAAGACCAAGCAGTACTACCTGCACAGCTTCTACAAGCACCAGCCCGACCTGAACGTCGGCAACCCCGAGGTGCGCGACGAGATCACTCGGATCCTGGGCTTCTGGATGGAGCTGGGCCTGAGCGGCTTCCGCGTCGACGCCGTGCCGTTCCTGATCGAGAACATCAGCCCCAAGCTGCCCGACCCGCACGAGTTCCTGGCCGACCTGCGGGCCTTCATGGGCCGCAGGGAAGGCAGCTCGATCCTGCTGGGCGAGGTCAACGTGCCCTACGACGACCTGCTGGACTACTTCGGCGACGGCAACGGTACCGAGCTGACCATGTGCTTCGACTTCATCGCGATGCAGCGCGCCTGGTTGTCGCTCGCCAGGTGCGAGGGCGAACCGCTGGCCTCCGCGCTGCGCGAACGGCCCAAGGCGCCCAAGGACAGCCAGTGGGCCACGTTCCTGCGCAACCATGACGAGCTCACCCTGGACAAGCTCACCGAGGAGGAACGGCAGGAGATCTTCGACGCCTTCGGGCCCGAGAAGGACATGCAGATCTTCGGCCGGGGCCTGCGCCGGAGGCTGCCCACGATGCTCGGCGGCGACCTGCCGCGCATCAAGATGGCCTACAGCCTGCTGTTCTCCCTGCCGGGCACCCCGGTGATCTTCTACGGGGAGGAGATCGGGCTGGGGGAGAACCTTGAGGCCGAGGGCCGGATGGCCGTGCGCGTGCCGATGCAGTGGGCGCCCGAGGGCGGCTTCAGCCAGGTCGAGCCCGACCGCGCGCCGCCCGACGGCGCCTACGCGCCCGACCGGATCAACGTGGCCGACCAGAAACGCGACACCGACTCGCTGCTGCGCTGGTTCCAGCTGCTCATCGAGCGCTACCGCGAGTGCCCCGAGCTGGCCTGGGGCGAGCACACGGTCATCGACTGCGCCCACCTCGGCGTCGTGGGCTGGCGCTGCGACGCCGAGGACGCCTGCGTGGTCGTGGTGCACAACTTGACTGACACCGCCACTGACGCGACCTTGACCCTCAAGGGCCAGGCGTCGAACCGGATGACCGACCTGCTCACCGACGCCACGTTCGACATCTCGGCGAAAGAGCAGGTCGAACTGCCGATGGATCCGCACGGCTCGCGCTGGCTCAGGGTCTCGACCCCTGACGTCCCCCCGGAGGACGCCTCAGTCAAGGCACGATGACTGCGAATCACCTTCACGGGTGATGTCCGCGGCCCGGCGCTCGCCTACGCTCGCACCATGACTCTCGCCGAGGAGCTGAGCGACCTGGCCCACATCGTCAGCGCGATGACGATGCAGGCAGGTGCGGTCCGGCTGCGCCTCAAGCAGGATCAGACGACCGAGCGGGAGATGCTGACCCTCATCGAGGGGGCGGGCAGGGAGGCGGTGGAGGAGGTGCGCCGCATGATGACCTCAGCCCAGCTCCTCGAAGAGGGTCAGCTGAAGTCCGGCGGGCCCCTCAAGCCGTGAGTTCAGCGAGTTCCACGGGGTGCGGGTCGGCTCGGCGACGACCTCGGCCCCTGCCTGCTCCAGCCGCGCCGTCATCGCCCGCGAGTCGTCGACCTCCAGGGCGACCCTGATGTGCCCGGCCACCCGCCGGCCGACCTCCACCTCGTCGATGTACTCCGCGTGGCCAGGATCGGTGATCTCCAGGGTGGCCCGGCCCGCCTCCAGGATCGTCACCCGGCCGTCGGGCGAGGAGAAGGCGGCCCGCTCGGGCAGGCCGAGCACGTCGCGGTAGAACCGCAACGCCTCGTCGTAGTCGGAGGCGGTGACGACCAGACGGAGTTCGCGAACAGTCATGCGATCAAAGATACGAGGGTCCTGTGACGCGCCCGCGGAAGGTCCACCACACCCAGGCCTGGGCGGCCAGCAGGAACGGGATGATCGCCAGGATCACCGGCGTGATCATGCTCCCGGCGGTTGACAGGTCCAGGTGCAGGCCGCTCACGACGGCGATGACCGCGATGGCCGAGGTGGTCAGCGCGTACGCCGGCCACTCGCCCGTGCCGCCCAGCAGCGCCCCCGCCCGCCGCCGGAGCGTGCCGTTCAGCCGCAGCGAGGCGAAGGCCAGGCCGTGCAGGGCGAAGATCAGGGCGATCACCAGCCCGGCCAGGAGCGGCATGTCGAGCACCGTGCCCGCCAGCACCAGGCCGAGCGACACCGCCAGGCCCCAGCTGCCCGCGACCAGCACGCCGTCCCACAGCAGCTGCCAGCCGCGCCCTGGCACGCGCCCGCGCAGCCACAACGCCATGTCGCGCAGGACCCACGAGCCCACCAGGGCGACGACGACCACGTAGTTGCCGCTGAGCAGTTCGCCCTCCACGATCGGGAAGAGCCCGGCCAGCACGCCGGCGGTGGCGATCAGCCACACCTCGTTGCCGAGGAAGAAGGGGGCGATGGCGGCGATCACCTCGCGCCGTTCCTGCGGCGAGCGGCCCAGGTACGGCAGGAGCATGCCGACGCCGATGTCGGCGCCTCCGAGGACGAGGTAGCCGAGGCCGAAGAAGGCCAGGATGAACGGTTCCACAGCGGGCTCCTCAGTAGGTCAGGGCGGGGGCGGGGGTCTCGATCGGCTTGTCGGAGCCGAGAGCCACGTCGGAGGGGTCACGCCTGGCGGTCCTGGCCAGCAGCCAGTAGTTGACCAGCATGAGCAGGCCGAACAGGGTGCTGAAGACGATCAGCGAGGTGAGCATCTGCCCCTGGGTGACGTGCGAGACGGCGTCCTCGGTCCTGAGCAGCCCGAAGACCGCCCACGGCTGGCGGCCCAGCTCGCGGAAGAGCCAGCCGGCGATGGTGGTCAGGAAGGGGAGGGGGATGGCCAGCATGAGCATCCAGTGCAGGACGCGGGAACGTCGCACCGCGCCGCGGAAGCTCATGAGGATCACGCCGATGGCCGAGATGACGAACATCACGATGGCGAGGGTCATCATCGCCATCCCGGATCCCTGCACCGCGGCGGCGGGAGGGAGGTAGTCGCCCGGTCCGAGCTGGGCGGCCATCTGCGCCTGCGCCTCCGACAGCCGCTCCGTGCCGCCCACCCAGGCGGCGATCTTCGTGGGCTGCATGAAGTCGAAGGAGACGCCGCCGAAGGAGATGGCCAGGAAGACGGCGGGCAGGCTCAGCCCGAGCCCGAGGCGGAGCGACTTGCGGAAGAACTCCTGCTCGTGGGTGCCCCTGCGCAGGTGCCAGGCGCTGACCCCGGCCATGAAGAACGTGCCGACGACCAGGCCCGCGCTCATCACGTGCCCGAAGGCGGTCAGGGCGCCCTCGTTGATCAGCGCG
The DNA here is from genome assembly GCA_013362835.1 of Nonomuraea sp. Next base: position 4,502 of record JABFVJ010000246.1, read on the forward strand.
CCGAAGTCGGTCAGCTCCAGCCGGTCGCCGCGCTGGGCGTATCCCACGGGGTTCTGCAGGAAGCTGTTGGAGATCATGATCCAGAAGGCCGAGGCGTAGGCCGTCAGCGTGACGACCCAGATCAGCGACAGGTGCGCCCAGCGGTTCAACCGGTTCCAGCCGAAGATCCACAGGCCGAGGAAGGTGGACTCGACGAAGAAGGCCACCAGCGTCTCCAGCGCCAGCGAGGCCCCGAAGACGTCGCCGGCGAAGTGCGTCAGCCCGCTCCACGACAGCCCGAACTGGAACTCCATCACGATGCCGGTGACGATGCCCATGGCGTAGTTGATGACGTAGAGCTGCCCCCAGAAGCGCACCATGCGGGTGTGGACGGGGCTGTTCGACAGGGTGGCGCGGGTCTGCGTGATCGCCACCAGCGTGGCCAGCCCCAGCGTCAGCGCGACGAACAGGAAGTGGGCGCCTGCGGTGACCGCGAACTGCAGGCGCGCGAGCTCTACTGTTTCCATGCTGCGATGGTGCTGGTACGGCTACCGCCACCGCGTCATGCCCAGGCTGGCACCGGGCCTACTCCCGCAGTCTCATCCCGCTCCCGCGGTGTACGCCTCAGGAGGTAAGCCAGCCCGGCGTCACCATCCCGGCTTCGTAGGCGAGCACCACCAGCTGCGCCCTGTCGCGGGTGCCGAGCTTGGTCATGATGCGGCTGACGTGGGTCTTGGCCGTCGCGGGGCTGAGCACGAGCGTGGCGGCGATCTCGTCGTTGGACAGGCCCTGGCCGACCAGCACCATGACCTCGCGCTCGCGGTCGGTCAGGCCGTTGAGCTCGGGTCCCGGCTCGGGCCGCTTGACCCGTCCGGCGAACTCCGAGATCAGCCGCTTGGTGATGGCGGGGGCGATCAGCGCGTCGCCGCGGGCGACGACCCGCACGCCGTGGATCAGCTCGGCCGGCTCGGTGTCCTTGACCAGGAAGCCGCTGGCGCCGGCGCGCAGCGCGCCGTAGACGTAGTCGTCGAGGTCGAAGGTGGTCAGGATGATGACCTTGACCGCGTCGAGCCGTGGGTCGGTGACGATCTGCTGTGTCGCCTCCAGGCCGTCGAGCTCGGGCATGCGGATGTCCATCAGCACCACGTCGGGGCGTAGCTCGCGGGCCAGCGAGACGGCCTCGCGGCCGTTGGCGGCGTCGGCGACCACCTCGATGTCGTCCTCGTCGCTGAGGATCGAGCGGAACCCGGCCCGCACCAGGTTCTGGTCGTCGGCCAGCAGGACGCGGATCATGCTGTTCCCTTCAGTGGAAGCTCGGCGATCACGTGGAAGCCGCTGGGAGTGCGTGGCCCGGCCACCAGGGAGCCGCCGAGCGCGGCGGCGCGCTCGCGCATGCCCTGCAGGCCGAAGCCGGTGCCGTCGGTGAAGCTGGCGCCGGGGCCGTCGTCCTCGACCCTGACGGTCAGCAGGTCGGGGTCGCGCGTGACGGTCATCGTGGCGCTGTCGCCTCCCGAGTGGCGCGCGACGTTGGTCAGCGCCTCCTTGACGATGCGCGCGGCGGCCAGATCGACCTCGGTGGGCAGGTCGTGGAGCGAGCCGGTGACCCTGGTGACGACCCGCAGCCCGCTGTTGCCGGTCAGCTCGTCGAGGCGGGCCAGGCTGGCGGCGGGAGCGGTGGGGGCGTCCTCGTCGACCTGGCGCAGCATGCCCAGCGTGGAGCGCAGCTGGCGCAGGGTCTCCTTGCTGGTGTCCTTGATGGCGCGCAGGGCCTCCTCGGCCTCCTCCGGGCGCTTCTTGAACCCGTGGAGCGCCGAGCCCGCCTGCACGTTGATCATGGAGATGTTGTGGCCGATGACGTCGTGCAGCTCGCGGGCGATGCGCAGGCGCTCCTCGGCCTCGCTGCGCTGGGCCTCCTGCAGGATGCGTCTGTCGACCTCCTGGCGGTAGGCGCGCCAGCTGCGGGTGACGCCGCCGGCCGCGATGGTGGCGACCATGCCCTCGGCGATCATGATGAAGCCGGTGTTGCTCACGTGGCGGGTGCCGCCCAGCTCGCCCAGTCCCATGAGCAGCAGCGCCGTGGCGCCGGTCGTGATGGCGGCCAGCAGGTAGCCCTGGGCGGCGGCGGAGTAGAGGGCCATGACGGGCAGCGCCATCATCGGCCCGTCCATCCGGGCGTAGGGGTAGTAGGCGAGCGTGCAGAGCGTCACCACGATGAGCACGGCCACCGGGTATCGCTTCTGGAAGAACATCGCCGTGCACGCGATCAGCGGCAACACGAAGTCGAGGGCGTTGGGGGCGCGGTCGGGCCGCACCAGGAAGGTGATGACCGTGCCGAGCACGACCCCGGCCACGACCACGATCGTCGCGATCCGCATGGCCACACCCTACTTGCGCAGCGGCGCACCCACTTCATGCAGGTGCCGCAGCGCCTGGCCGTAGGAGCCGATCAGGCCCGCCTCTTCGTACGGCACGCCGAGCGTGGCGCAGTAGTCGCGCACGATCGGCTGGGCGTGGCGCAGGTTGGGGGTGGGCATGTTCGGGAACAGGTGGTGCTCGATCTGGTAGTTGAGCCCGCCCATCGCCACATCGATGATCACCCCGCCGCGCACGTTGCGCGCGGTGAGCACCTGCTTGCGCAGGTAGTCGAGCTTGCTCTCGCTGGTCAGCGTGGGCATGCCCTTGTGGTTGGGTGCGAAGGTGCTGCCCAGGTAGAGCCCGAAGAGGGCCTGGTGCACGGCCAGGAAGGCCAGCGCCTTGACCGGCGAGAGCACCGTGAAGATCAGCGCCAGGTACCACGCGAAGTGGCCGGTCAGCAGGGCCAGCTCCAGCCACCGGTGCTTGGCGCCGCGGCGGAACAGCGCCTTGTAGCTGGCGATGTGGAGGTGCCAGGCCTCGAGGGTGAGGATCGGGAAGAACAGGTAGGCCTGGTAGCGCGCGAGGAAACGGGGCAGGCCGCGGCTCTGCCGTAGCTGGTCCTGCGACCAGACGATGACCGCGGGCGAGACGTCCGGGTCGTGGTCCTCGTGGTTGGGGTTGGCGTGGTGGCGGGTGTGCTTGTCGGTCCACCACTCCCAGCCCAGGCCGATGCCCAGGTTGCCGAAGATCCGGCCCGCGATCGTGCTGGGCCCGCGTCGGCGGAAGACCTGCAGGTGTCCCAGGTCGTGGGAGACGAATCCGATCTGCCCGAAGGCGAAGGCCAGGAACGCCGCGACCGCCAGCGTCCACCAGGAGTCGCCCACCCAGACGAACGCCACCAGACCGGCCACGACCGTGAGCACGCACAGGCTCATCCGGATCGCGTAATACACCGGACGCCGGTCGAGCAGACCGGCGTCGGAGATCTTCCTGGCTAGTTTGGCGAAATCACTGCCACGTGCCTCGACCGCACTCGTGGTCACCGGACCTCCCTTGATCGGCACACACACTGTACGGCACGCGTCTGTGAGGTCTACCTAACCACTTTTCGGGCCAGGACAGAATCCCAGATCGCCACGCCCCAAATAATGACCGTGGCTGCCACGGTCATCGCCAGGGGAGGCAGGCCGAACGGCATCAGCGCACCCATCGCGAGGATCGCCAGCACCCGGTTGACCGGAACGTAGCCGAAGACGGCCCGCTTGAACATGGCGTGCCCGGCCAGGAAGAGCATCGGACCGCCCAGGACCATCGCGGCCGTCCACCACGATCCGTGATGGTGGTGGAGCGGGTCGGCGATGGCCAGCTCGTCGCCGACGGCCGAGACGATGATGCCGGCCACCATCGGCAGGTGGATGAAGGTGTAGGCGGAGCGCCCGAGCCTGCCGGGGTCGTCGGAGGCGGCGATGCGCTCGGCGGCGGCCTCCGCCGTACGGTCGAAGTAGATCCACCACAGGCCCACGCTGCCCAGGAAGGCCACGACGAAGGCGGTCAGCGGCAGCGCCTCGAAGTGGTCGCCCAGGGTGGCGCCGGTGACCAGGATCGACTCTCCCAGCGCGATGATCACGAACAGCTGGCAGCGCTCGGCCATGTGGCCGCCGTCGATGGTCCAGTCGGCCGTCACCGAGCGGCCCATGAAGGGCGTGCGGTAGCCGTGCCAGGGCGCGGTGTACTCCACGACGACGGCGGCGGCCCACAGCACGATCTGGAGCGGCTGCGGCGCGACCAGGGCGCCGGCGATCCACAGGACGCTGGAGACCAGCATCCAGGCCAGCACCCGCATGAAGACCCGCTGCACGGCCTCGCCGCGCGACAGCAGCGTGACCGCGATCGTGCGGCCGATCTGGATGGCCATGTAGCCGCCGGCGAACCAGAACGCCCCGGCCTGGGAGGTGAAGGCCTGCGGCACCGCCGCCGCCATCACCAGCCCGGCCAGCATGACGCCGACCAGCACGAAGCGGATCGCCGGGTGGTCAGGGTGCAGGTAGTTGGTGGTCCACGTGGTGTACATCCACGCCCACCAGACCGCCAGCAGCAACAACGCCGTCTGGCCCAGCCCGCCCGGGCTCAGGTGCTCCAGCAGCAGGTGCGACAGCTGGGTGATGGCGAAGACGTAGACGAGGTCGAAGAAGAGCTCGATGGGGGCGACCCGGCCGCCCAGGCCGCTTCTCGATCGCAGGATCTCGGCCGGCACGGCTCACTCCTCGCATGACGGTCAAATCGGCGCAGCAGAGCCTAGCCGGTAGACCGTCACGGGTCGCTGGAGGGCGGTGATGTCCTGGCCGGGGTCGCCGTCGAAGGCGACCAGGTCGGCGTCGAAGCCGGGCGCGATCCTGCCCTTGCGGTGGCCGACCCGGCAGACCCGGGCGGCCCGCGTGGTGATCGCGCGCAGCACCTCGAGCTCGGACCAGCCGAAGTCGGTGAGCATCTTGGCGCCGTGCGGCAGCACCCCGTGCGGTTTGGGCGGCCCGATGCCCGCGTCGGTGCCGATCACGAAGTCCACGCCGTGCTCGCGGAAGGCGGCGATGACGCGCATGATGCCGGGCAGCCGCTTGGCGATGCTGGGCGGCGGCGGGCCGCCGAGGGGCACCATGCCCGCGGTGACCGAGACGACCGACCCCGCCGCCACCAGGCGGGCGAGCAGCTCGTGGTCGGGCTCCGCCGACTCCTCCGTCATGAACGAGCAGTGCTCGATCGTGTCGAACCCCGCCTCGATCGCCTGCGCGATGCCCTCGGCGCCGTGGGCGTGCCCGGCGATCGGCAGGCCGTGCGCGTGCGCCTCGTCGGCGGCGGCCTTCGCCTCGGCCAGGGTGAACTGGGGCAGGTGCGAGTGGGTGCCCGCGGTCATCTCGCCGCCGGTCAGCATCATCTTGACCACGTGCGCGCCCCGGCCGGCACGTTCCCGTACGGCTTCGCGCACACCCTCCTCGCCGCTCACCTCGCCGCCGAGGAACCAGCAGTGGCCCCTGACGGTGGTGATCGGCGGACCGGCCGCCAGCACCTCGGGCCCGCCGTCGAGCCGCAGCGCCAGGAAGGCGCGGTCGCCGAGGTCGCGCACGGTGGTCACGCCGGCGGCCAGGTGCCGGGCGGCCGATCGGCGCATCAGCTCCAGCACCTGGGCGTCGTCGAGCTCCGCCAGGGTGGCGACGGGATCGGGCCCCGCGTCGAAGGCCAGGTGGACGTGGCAGTCGATGAGCCCGGGCAGCAGCGTGGCGTCGCCCAGGTCGACCTCGGCCGCGTGGCCGGGAGCGACCTGGACGACACGTCCGCCGTGGACGGTGACCACCTGGTCGTCCAGGAAGTCATGACCGTCGAACAGGCGGCGGGCACGAATGGTGAGCATGCTTCCAGCGTGCTCCTGCCGTGGCCCGGGCGCCTGAGTACGGACTACTCAATCGCCAGGCGGTCGAACAGCTCGATCGCCGCCTGCCGTACCTCCTGCGGTGCCAGGCCGTCGAGCGTCTGCCTGGCCTGCTCGGTGTCGCGCGTGGTGGCGCAGGTGATGGCCACCGAGTGCGCCGCCACCCGGTCCAGCGAGCCGGCGGGGGCTCCATCGGCCAGCCGCTGAGCCTCCTCGGCCAGGTCGAGGTTGTTTCTCACGTCTGCTCCTCTCAAGGGTCCTCATTGCATCACCTGAGCCCCTGGAGAATCCACCGCTCCAGCGTGGCCGCCGCCCTGCCGTCGTCGATCGCGGCCGCCGCCCTGGTGAGTGCCAGGCAGAGCCGCGCGGTCAGGTCGCGTGGTTCCGGCGCTCCTTCGGCCGCCACCAGCGCGGCGGCGGCGTTGAGGAGCACGATCTCGCGCACGGGGCCCGGCTTGCCGTCGAGGAGCTCGCGGGCGACTCTGGCGTTCTGTACGGCGTCGCCGCCCCTGAGCTGGTCGGGCGAGGCGCGCCTGATGCCCAGGTCGGCCGGGTCGAGCCGGGTCTCGGTGACGGCGCCGTGCCGTACCAGCCAGATCTGCGACGGCGCGCACGTGGTCAGCTCGTCGAGGCCGTCGTCGCCGCGGAAGACGATCGAGGAGCATCCGCGCCTGGCCAGCACCTCGGCCACGGTCGGGGCCAGACTCCGGTTGGCGACGCCGACGGCCTGGGCCGTGGGCCTGGCCGGGTTGGTCAGCGGGGCCAGGAAGTTGAAGACCGTCGGCACGCCCAGCTCGCGGCGGGCCTTCGAGGCGTGCCTGAGCGCGGGGTGGTAGCGCGGGGCGAACAGGAAGCTGATCTCGGCGTCGGGCCTGGGCACGGCCTCGATGTCGATGCCCAGCTCTTCGAGCAGGTCGGCGGCGCCGCACAGCGAGGAGGCCGAGCGGCCGCCGTGCTTGGCCACCCTGACCCCGCAGGCGGCCACGACGATGGCGGCCATGGTCGAGACGTTGACCGTGTGGGCCTGGTCGCCGCCGCTGCCGACGATGTCGACCAGGTCGCCGTCGAGGTGGAGCGGGGTGCTGTGGGCCAGCAGCGCGTCGGCCAGCCCGGCCAGTTCCTCCGGGCTCTCGCCCTTGGCCCTGAGCGCGACGGCGAGGCCGGCGATCTGGGCGTCGGTGGCCCGGCCGGCGACGATCTCGTTCATCGCCCAGGCGGCCTGCTCCCTGGTGAGCGGGGATCGGGCGAGCAGGTGGGTCAGAAGGGTCGGCCAGGTCATCGCAGAGCCTTTCCGTCGTCAGCGGCGAAGGCGCCCACAAACGACGATGGCCGCCTCACCGGGCGGCCATGGTGATGAACCGCCTCAGGGGGCGTGCCACCAGGAGGTGCGGTTCACGATCATGCCCGTGACCTTAGCACCTCGCGGTAGGCGGCGAGCCGGTCGTCCCGGCTGGTGAGACAGCAGCTCGCGCAGAGGCCGCCGTGCTCGGCCGTGTAGTAGAGGCAGCAGGATTCGCGCAGGTAGAACAGGCCTTCCCGCTCGCCCTCGCGCAGGCGTACGAGCTCGCCGAGCGCGGCGTACTCCGGCGGGCAGGCCGCGACGAACGCCTTGTGGGCCCGTTCCCGCTGCTCGACGTCGGCCCCGCGGGCGCCGCTGAACGCGGCGGCGCAGCCGTGGGTGATGCCGCCGCGCAGCTGGTGCGGGCTCGCCTTGGTGGCCAGGTGCAGGGCGGCGGCCAGCGGCTCCAGATGACCATGGACGATCTGCCCGACCAGGTGGTCGACGTCGCCGCTCTCGACCTCTTCGCGGCGCACCGCCACGCCGTCGAAGCCGTGTTCCTCGCCGGGCAGCACCAGGACGTTGCCGGGGCGCAGATCCGGCCACCGTCCGTGAAGGGCCCATGACAGGAGGGCGGCAGCGGTGACAGTTCCGGCATATACCGCCATAACCGTCAGCGCGGTGGCGTGCGCTGAGACCTGGCCGCTGGCTACCCTTTCGGCGTCGAGTACGGCTGCCAGTTCGGGGGAACGATGATCGAGCAGTCGGTCGGCGGCAATCCACCCCTCGCCGGGTTCGGGGACGACCTGGAGCCGGTAGCGCTCGCCGTACGAGGCCAGCGACCGATAGATGTCCATGTTGATACCCCCGGGAGGTTCCTGTGTGCCGACGAACCTTAGCATCGCTCGTGCTCGTCGCCGCACTCGCAGCCTGCGGCTCCGAGGAGGCGGCGCCCCAGGCGGACCCGCCCGTTCACCTCACGATCGCCGTGTCGGCGGGCTTTCCCAAGAACAGCGAGCTGGTCTTCGACTCCCTCGTGATGGCCAAGGGCGACGACGTGCTCCCGCTGCTGGCCACGGCCGTCGCGGCCGAGAGCAACAACCGGATCTTCAGTTTGCCGCTGCGCAAGGGGGTGACCTGGCACGACGGCAAGCCGCTCACCGCCGACGACGTGGCGGCCAGCCTGCGACGGGCGGGCGTGCAGCAGATCCAGAGCGTCGTGCCCAACGGCGACAGCGTCACCGTCAACCTGAAGGCCCCCGACCCCGAGTTCCCCCGGCGGGTCCTGGCCCGTACGCCGATCATGCGGCCGGGCGACACCACGACCGGCACCGGCCCGTACAAGCTGACCGCCCCCGACACCCTCACCGCCAACCCCTCCTACTTCGGCGGCAAGCCCCAGGTCGCGACCATCAAGGCGACGGTCATCCCGCAGGCGGCCGCCCAGCTCTCGGCCCTGCGCGCCGGCAAGGTGCACCTGATCGCCCACGCCCTGCCCGCCCGGCACGTCGAGGAGCTCAGGAAGCAGGACCAGATCGGCGTCGCGCAGGGCACCGAGTTCGGCGCCACGACCCTGACGTTCAACACTGCGCGGCCGCCCTTCGACCGGCCGGAGGTGCGCCGCGCCATCGCCAGGGGCGTCGACGTCGAGGAACTGGTCAACACCGCGCTCTACGGCCAGGGCACCCCCGGCAGCCCCGGATTCGTGCACATCGAGTCGCCCTTGCAGGGCATGCCGCAGCCGCTGCTGTTCGACCCCGAGCAGGGCAGGCGCGAGCTCGACTCGCTGGGCGCCAAGGCCGGTCCCGGCGGCGTGCGGATGCTGGAGGGCAAGGCCATGCGCTACCGGCTCATCATCGACTCCGGGTCGTCGGAGCGGCTGCGCGCCGCCGAGCTCATCCGCGACAAGCTCCACGAGATCGGCATCGCCGTCGAGGTCAAGCCCGTCGCGGACGTGCGCAAGATCAGCGCCTACGACCTGGCGCTGCGGGAGTGGCCCGCACCCGTCCAGCTCAGCGGCGCGGGCCTGTCGTGGATGCTGAACACCGCCGGCTTCGAGAGCCCGGCGCTGCGGACCCTGACCACCTCGCCCGTCCTGCAGACGCGCATCGACGCGGCTGGAACGCTACAGAACCAGATCGCCCAGCAGGTGCCGTTCCTGACGCTCTACTACCCGTACGGCTCCTACGCCTTCCGCAAGGACGTCTACGACGGCTGGCGCTGGCAGAACGGCGCGACCCTGCTGAACCGGCTGTCCTTCGTGGAGTACGAGCTCGACTAGGAGGCGCAGCGGAAGCCCATGTGGCCGGTCGCGGAGTCGGGGGTGTTGGCCGTGCGGGCGGCGACCCGGTAACGGTTGCAGTAGGAGTCGTGGCACATGTACGAGCCGCCCCTGATGACCTTGTGCGAGTCGTCCCAGGAGTCGCTCGTCCACTCCCAGACGTTGCCGGAGACGTTGTAGAGGCCGTAGCCGTTGGGCTGGTACGACTTGACCGGCACCGTGCCCCTGCTCGGGGCGGCGGGGAAGGGGCCCTGCCAGATGTTGCAGCGTTCGCGCCCGTTCGGCGCGAGCTCGTCGCCCCAGGGATACCTCTTGCGCTCCAGCCCGCCCCTGGCGGCGTACTCCCACTCGGCCTCGGTCGGCAGCCGCTTGCCCGCCCACGCGGCGTAGGCCCCGGCGTCGTGCCACGACACGTGCACCACCGGATGGTTCTGCCGGTCGGCCACGCTGGACCCGGGACCCTCGGGCGCGCGCCACGTCGCGCCCTCGACGCCCACCCACCACGGCGCCTGCGGCACGCTCGCGTCCATGATCCCGTGCCTGGCGAACTGCCTGAACACGAACGACCAGCCGATCCGCTCTGACTCGGTGACGTAGCCGGTGGCCTTCACGAACGCCGCGAACTTGGCGTTGCTCACGCACACCGGATCGATGAGGAATGGCTCGACCTCGACCGCCCTGACAGGCCCCTCGCCGTCCTCCGGCCTGGCCAGCTCGTCGTCGTTGCCCATGAGGAACGTGCCGCCGGGGACGCGGACCATCCCGCGCGGCTCGGGGCCCCGCCTGACCGCCATCGGGACGGACGGCACGGCGACGGGGGGTTCGCGGCCGGGGCCGCAACACGCGTGCTGGTGGTTGTGCGCAGACACGCGCACACCCTACTGGCCCACCTCGAACCAGACGGTCGTGCCCTCGGGGTCCAGCCGCACACCCCAGTCGACGGCCAGCTGCTCGACGAGCATCAGTCCGCGCCCGCCCAGGCTCTCCGGGCGGGGATAACGCCTGATCGGCGTGCCGTGGCCGGGATCGTGCACCTCGACGCGGATCGTGCCGTCCATCGCCGACAACGCCACGGTGACGCGCCCGCGCGAGCCGTGCTTGACCGCGTTGGTGACCAGCTCGCTCACCATCAGCTCGACGTCCTGGGCGGTGGCGATCGACTCGGTCTGGTCGGAGAGTGCCCGGCGGGCCCACCGTCGAGCGGCAGGAACTGACGAGGGCTCGCCGGGAAAGGAGCGCAGGCCGGCGTGGACGACGGTAAGCATCTGATCTCCTCGTGGGACCCGCAGCACCGTGCCGGCGAGGCTGCCCTGGGCCGCACCGGCACGGTTGCTCCCGTTAAGCACCTTGGGTGACGAGGCGTACCGGTGTCTATCCGTATCGAGGTCCGTAGGGCTACGTGATTTCCCTTCACGTACGGGGCGATACGTCGTTATGGTCGGAATCCTTATGAACGGGGACTACGAACTGGCAGCCGTGCTCGGCAGGGGCGGACAGGGCGCGGCCTACCTCGGCAGGGCGGCCGACGGCTCATACGTGCAAGGGACCTCCCTGGAGGAACTGGTCCTCCGGGCCGGCCCCCTGGACGAGAACGGCCTGCACCGGCTGGCCCTCGCGACCGCCGGCGCGCTGGCCGAACTGCACCGCGCCGGGGTCGTCCACGGCGACCTGCGGCCCTCCAACGTCCTGGTCGCCACGGGCGGAGCGCGGGTGGCGGGCTACGACGTCCGCACCGACCTGCCGCCCGGGTGGTACGGCACGCCCGACTACCTGGCGCCCGAGCAGGTCGCCGGATACGCGCCGGGATACGCCTCCGACGTGTTCTCCTGGGCCGCCACGATGACCTGGGCCGCCACCGGGCAGCATCCCTTCGGCGGGGCCGACGCGCAGGAGATGGCCTACCGCGTGGGGAACCTGCCCGCCGACCTGTCCCGCGTGCCGTTCGGCGTGCGGGTGGTGCTCGACCGGTGCCTGGCCAAGCAGCCGCAGCACCGGCCCACGGCGCAGGACGTGTCGGGCATGCTCGCGGGCGGCCGGCCCGGGTTCGTGCCGCATCAGGGCGGGCCCTCGCCGACGTTGCGCATGCCGGTCCCCGAGACGCAGAGCGCGCCGCGCAAGAGCTCGGCCGGGCTCGTCGTGGCGCTAGTGCTGGGGCTGCTCGTCCTGGTCGGCGGGGGCGCCTTCGCCGCGGTCACCCTGACGGGCGGCAAGGATCCGGCGCCGCTCACCCACGTGCCCGTCACCGCCGAACCCTCGACGGCCGCCGCCGAGCCGACTTCCACACCCGCTTCCTCGACAACTCCCTCGCCGGCTCCGGAGACCTCGGGGATCTCGGTGGCCGGCACGTGGACCGGCACCTACATGTGCAACCAGGGCAAGACCGCGCTCGAACTCACGATCACCGACGCGGGATCCGGCGAACTGGAGGCCACGTTCGCCTTCAAGGCCGACCCCAGCAACCCCGACGTGCCCTCCGGCTCCTTCGCCATGCGCGGCCGCCTGACCGGCCCCGTCCTGGAGCTGACCGGCGACCGCTGGATCGACCAGCCGGGCGAGTACCTCATGGTCGACCTGAAGGCGGCGATCGAGGGCGACAAGCCCACCGCGATCAGGGGGATCGTCGACTCCGACGGGTGCAGCACCTTCGAGGTGCGCCGCCGATGACGGATCCCGCCGCCGACCGGCGGGTGCCGTTCTTCCGCTGGGCGTGCGTGGTGCTGGCCGGCGCGATCGTGCTCAACCTGGCCTCGGGGCCCGCCGCCGTCGCCACGCGCCAGGCCGACCCGCTGCTCACGGCGGTCGCGCGCTCGGCCGTACGGCTGCAGCCGTACGGGAGGTTCTTCCACCTGCGCACGGTCTCCACCCAGACCTTCGACATGGGCGGCTACCGGCTGGTGCGCGCCTTCCGCGTCGACCGTGTTCACGACCTGCAGAACGGCAAGTACTCCGAGCAGGCCTTCCCCGCCCGGCTGCGGCCCGCCACGGTCGCCGACGCGACGGCCTGGGACCAGGCGGGCAGGCCCATCCCCGCCGAGGTCGGCAAGGTCAGGCGGCTGCGTGATCCGGCCACCAGGCGATGGCGGCACCATGAGGGCTGGTTCATCGGCTTCACCGGGCTCGACTCCGCGCAACTGCGCGAGCTCGACCCGAACGACGAGGCGCTGCGCAGGTGGGTCGACGAGGCCGCGCTCGACCTGGTGCGCGCGCCCATCTCGCCCGCGCTGCGGGCCCGCGTCTACGGCGTGCTGGCCGTGACGCCCGGCGTGCGGGCCGAGCGGGCGGAACTCGGCGGGCGCCAGGCGCTGCGGGTGAGCGTGGGCGGCCAGAGCTTCTGGCTCGACCTCCGCACCGGCGCCTACCTGGGGACGGACTCGGTGCGCGTCGAGGTGATGGAGTTCACCGACGTGGCGCCGGAGTTCGTCGACCCGGCGACGCTGGTGTGACCACTCAGGCGCGGGCGGCCTCCGGCAGGGGGAAGAGCGTCAGGAAACGCGCCACCACGCCCGTGGGGTCGTCGGCCGGGCATGGCCCGTCGTCCCACAACGCGGCGGCGAGCGTGTCGGGGTCGGTGTCGAGCACGGCGTCGGCCGGGGGGCTCTCGTCGCGGGTGACGGTGAGCCCGCCGTCGTCGACGCGGACACGGAAGTGGTGCTCGCCCAGGTGGAGGGCGATCGTCGCGGTGTAGCCGCGGGCCGCCCCCGGGTCGAACAACGCCTTCAGTGACAGCACGAGCGAGTCGGCGCCGATGGGCGCGTCCCTGCGCAGGGCGGGGGAGCGGCTGCTCCAGCGGCCGAGCTGGATGACGATGGGTTCGAGCTCGCGGCCCCATGCGGTCAGCTCGTAGACCCAGGAGGCGGCCGGGGGCGCCAGCTTGCGCCGTCGTACGACCCCGGAGTCGCCGAGCTCGCGCAGCCGCTGGGTCAGCATGTCGGCGCTGGCCCCGCGCAGGCCGGCGCGCAGGTCGGTGAACCGTTTGGGGCCGAGCAGGAGCTCGCGCACGATCAGCAGCGCCCACCGCTCGCCCAGCAGGTCGAGCCCGTGGGCCACCGCGCACCCGTCGTCGTACTTCCTCCTGCCGGTCATGACTCCATCTTACTTGATGGTTGTTTTTTCCAACTACATAGTTTTAGTATCCGACCATGCCACAGATACTGATCGAGGCGCCCACCGGCATCGGCGAGGGCGCCAAGCAGCAGATGATGAAGCGGATCACCGAAGCGGTGGACACCGCCTTCAGCCAGCCCGACGTACGGATCTGGCTGCGGGAGTACCCGCCGGGCAACGTCGCCCAGGACGGCAGGATCGGCGCGGAGCCCGTGCGCCCGCTCTGCTTCCTGGAGGTGCCCGAGTTATCCGACCTCGACGCCAAGAAGGAGATGGTGGGGCTCATCCACGCCGCCATCGCCGAGGGCTACGAGGGGCTGGCCAACACCGACGAGACCCTCATCCTGATGAACCACTACCCGCTGGAGAACGCCGGATGGGCCGGGCGGCTCATGGCGGAATAAGCGGACATGCCGTCCGGTTGCCGCTGATGTCGTGATCGATACGTCGTGGAAGGACGTGAGTCGTGGACATCGGCATCGTGTTCGGCAGCCTGACCCCTCCGGAGCACCTGGCGGAGGGAGCGGCACTGGCGGAACGGCTGGGCTTCGGCGAGGTGTGGTTCTCCGAGGACTGCTTCTTCACCGGCGGGCTGTCGGGGCTGACGCAGTTACTCGAGGCCACCGAGACCGTTCCCGCGGGGCTCGGCCTGGCCAGCGTGATGACCAGGCATCCCGCCATCCTGGCCATGGAGCTGGCCGGCCTCGCCAGGACCCACCCCGGGCGGGTGCGCGCCGCCGTCGGCCTGGGCAACAGCCACTGGCTGCGGCAGATGGGGCTGCTGCCGCCGCGCCCGCTCACCGCGGTCGTCGAGACCTTCGACGTGCTGCGCGAGCTCCTCGACGGGCGCGGCGTCGACCGGCACACCGGCACCCACGAGTTCAACGGGGTCCGGCTCGACTTCCCGCCGGAGCGGCCGCCGCAGTTGTGGATCGGGGCGGTCAACGAGCGTGCCCTGCGCGCCGCCGGGGCCAGGGCCGACGGCATCCTGCTGTCGGTCCTGTCCGGCCCGTCCTACATCGCGTGGGCGAGCAAAACGGCCGGGTCCGGGGCGGCGGAGGCAGGGTCCGGGAATGCGGCCGGGTTCGGTTCCGCGGGGGCGGGCCGTACCGCGGGCGCCGCCGGGGGCCGGGGCGGGCGGATCACCGCCTTCGTGCTCGCCTCCATCGCCGACGACGGGCAGCAGGCCAGGGACTCCGTGCGCGACGCGGTCGGCTTCTTCCTCAAGGCCGAGGCGCACACCGCCCTGGTCGGCCGCTCGCGATACGGCGCCGAGATCCGGCAGCGTGTGGCGGCGCTGGCCGCAGACGAACCGCTCGCCGTCGAGGACAAGTGGATCGACGAGTTCGCCGCCGCCGGCACGCCCGGCGAGGTCGGGCAGCGGCTCCAAGCCCTGCTCGACGCGGGCGCCGACTCGCTCGGGCTGTGGTTGTTCCCGCCCGACCGCCTGGCCGACCAGCTCCACCGGGCCTCGGCGTTCCTCACTTCCTGATCAGGGGCAGGCACAGCCCGGCGAGCACCAGGGCCACCCCGGCGAGGCGGAGCGGCGAGGGGAGCGCCGCCTGCCGTACGCAGTCGATCACCACGGCCGACAGCACCTGGCCGGCGATCACCAGGACGGCGGCGCTCATCGCCCCGAGCCGGGGGAAGACGTAGCTGTTGACCGCCACGAACAGCGCCCCGAACACGCCGCCCGCGTAGGCGGCGAGCGGAACCCGCGTGACGTCGGGCCAGAGCCGCATGACCAGCAGCACCGCGCTGAGGAAGGCCAGCCCGACGACGTGGTTCCAGACCGATGCGGCGAAGGCGCCCCTGCGGGTGCTGAGCCGGCCGTTGATCGTACGGCTCACGCCGATGAGCAGGCCGTTGCTCAGGGCCAGGACGACGAAGAACAGCACGCGTCACGCCCCGAGCACGATCAGCACGGCGCCGGACAACACGCACCCGGCGACGGCGAGGTCGGTGCCGGTGATCGGGCGTCTGGGGGTGTCGAGGAGGCCGAGATGGTCGGAGACGGCACCGAAGATCACCTGGCCGGTGAGCATCAGCGCGATGGTGCCTGACAGGGCGAGCTCGCTGTTGACCGCGACGGCCGACAGGACCACGACCAGCGCGCCGGGGATGCCGCCCAGGTAGTACCAGAGCGGCGTCCTGCCCTCGGGCGTGGCGGCACGCGGGGTGACGAGCAGGAGCAGCAGGGCGACGACGGCGCCGATGCCGTGCGCGGCCCAGGAGGCGAACACCGCGCCGGTGTGCTGGGCGAGCACGGCGTTGCTCAGGGTCATGAGCGTGAGCAGCACACCGGCCGCCATCGCGAGCAACCCCGTCGTCAGACGCATGACACCCTCTCATCGCAGCAGGGGCAGCAACTGCTCGCCCTGACGCTTGATCTCCGGCAGGTAGGGCGTGTCGGAGAGCACGAAGTGGGTGATGCCGAGCGCCTGGTACTGGCGCAGTGACCTGGCCACGTCATCCGCCGAGCCGACCAGCCACGTGGTGCCCGCGCCGCCACCGCCGACCTTACCCGGCGTGGTGTAGAGGTTGTCGTCGAGCACCTCGCCCCGGGCGGCGAGGTCGAGCAGGCGCTGCTGGCCGACGGCGGGCTGCCTGAGCGGGTCGCGCGCGATGCCGCCCCTGGCCATCTCCTCGACCTTGGCCTCGGCGTCGGCCCAGGCCTGCTCGGTGGTGTCGCGCACCAGCGTGGTGATCCGCAGCCCGAACTCCAGCGGCGCGTGCTCGCGCCCGAGCTTCTCGGCGAGGTTCCTCAGCCGGTCGATGCGCTCGGCGACGCCGTCGAGGGGCTCGCCCCAGAAGAGCTGCACGTCGGCCTCGGTGGCCGAGACCCGCTCTGCGGCCTCTGAGGCGCCGCCGAAGTAGAGCCTGGGGTGGCCGTGCTCCAGGCGCGGCACGACGGTGGAGCCGGTGACGCCGAAGTGCTCGCCCTCGTAGGTGACGTTCTCCTCGGTCCACAACCTGCGGACGAGCTGCAGGAACTCCTTGGTGCGCGCGTAGCGGTCGGCCTGGCCTCCCTCGCTGTCGCCGTACGCGGCCAGGTTGTCCTTGCCCGACACGATGTTGACCAGCACGCGCCCGCCGGTGAGGTGGTGCAGGGTGGCGGCGGCGGAGGCGAAGTTGGCCGGGTGCCAGTAGCCCGGCCTGATGGCGATGAGCGGGCGGAAGGTCCTGGTCTGCGCGGCCAGCGCGGCGGCGACCGTGAACGTGTCGGGGCGTCCCCATCCGGTGCCGATGAGCGCCCCGCCCCATCCGTGCTCTTCCAGGGCCTTGGCGTGGGTGGTGAGGGTGTCGAGCGAGTTGTGGTCGGTCACGACGTCGTCGCCCCCGGTGACCGGGCTGGGCTTGGTTCGGGATGTACCAGAGGAACTCGTGGCTCATGCCATAAAACCTACTCTTCATGTAGGTAATGTGTAAATCTACTGGATTTAGATCCTTAGCAGAGCTAATATTCCGAGCATGGTGGCAGAGGAGTTGCCCGGGGTGCTGGCCGGCATCCATCGCCTCGTGCGCAGGCGCCTGAGGCGCGACCTGCCCGGACCCCGGCTGCGCGGCGCCGAGGTCGAGCTGCTGCACCTGGTCTCCGCCAGGCCCGGCATCGGGGTGTCGGCCGCCGCCACGTCGCTCTACCTGGCGGGCAACTCGGTGTCGACCCTCGTCAACAAGCTCACCGCCGCCGGGCTGCTGCACCGCGAGACCAGCGACGCCGACCGGCGCTCGGCCAGGCTGCTGATCACGCCGCAGGCCGAGGCCCGGCTACGCGACTGGGAGGCGCGCCGCGCCGCGCTGGTCAGAGACCAGGTCGTACGGCTCAGCGACGACGACAGGGCGGCGCTCCAAGCCGCACTCCCCGCCCTGCAGCGACTCGCCGACGGACTGCGCGACGAGATGGAGGCGACGTGACGGACGCGCTTGACCTGACAGGACTGCGCTACCGCTTCGGCAAGGTCGAAGCGGTGGCCGGAGTCGACCTGACGGTGGCGGAAGGCGAGATCTTCGGCCTGCTCGGACCCAACGGGGCGGGCAAGACCACCGCCATCAGATGCATCACCACGTTGTTACCCGTGCCCTCCGGCATGGTCAGGGTCTTCGGGCACGACGCCTCCCGCGAACGCATGGCGGTGCGCAGGCTCCTGGGATACGTGCCGCAACAACTGTCCGCCGACGGCAACCTCACCGGACGCGAGAACGTGGCGATGTTCGCCAGGGTCTTCGACGTGCCACGACGCGAGCGCACCGCCCGCGTCGAGCAGGCCCTCACCGCAGTCGGCCTGGCCGAGGCCTCGGGACGCATGGCCGCCACCTACTCAGGCGGCATGGTCCGCCGGCTCGAACTGGCCCAGGCGCTGGTCAGCGCACCCCGGCTGCTCATACTCGACGAGCCCACCATCGGGCTCGACCCCATCGCCAGGACCGGCGTGTGGGAGCACATCAACGCCGTCCGCGCGGCCACCGGCATGACCGTGCTGGTCACCACCCACTACATGGACGAGGCCGACCAGTACTGCGACCGCATCGGCCTCATGCACCGCGGCGTCCTGCGCGCCTGCGCCACGCCGTACCGGCTGAAGGAGGACCTGCGCGCCCGGCAGGGCGGCGACGCCGTCCCCACCCTGGAAGACGTCTTCCGCGACCTGGCGGGCAGCGGCCTCGAAGGCGAGCTCGAAGGAGGATTCCGCGATGTCCGCAGCACCCGCCGCACCGCAACCCGCCTCGGCTGACCGGCTCGACCTGCTGCTCACCCCGCCCAGGCCGCTCACCGGATGGCGGGTGCTGCCCGCCAGGATCGTGGCCATGTGCGTGGTCGAGCTGCAGAAGCTGCGCCACGACCGCAGCGAGCTGTACACCAGGGCCATCCAGCCCGCGCTGTGGCTGCTCATCTTCGGGATGACGTTCACCAGGATCGGGCTGATCCCCAGCGACGGCATCCCCTACCTCGACTACCTGGCCGCCGGGATCATCGCCCAGTCGGCCATGTTCATCTCGATCTTCTACGGCATCCAGATCATCTGGGAACGCGACGCCGGCGTGCTGAACAAGCTGCTCGTCACCCCCACACCCCGCACCGCCCTCGTCGCCGGCAAGGCCTTCGCCGCCGGCATCAAGGCGCTCATCCAGGCCCTCGTCATCGTCATCCTGGCCGCGGTGCTCGGGGTGGGGATCAGCTGGAACCCCCTGCGCCTGCTCGGCGTCGCCGTCGCCGTCGTGCTCGGGGCGGCGTTCTTCTCGTGCCTGTCGGTGGCGATCGCGGGCATCGTGCGCAACCGCGACCGCCTGATGGGCATCGGGCAGGCGATCACCATGCCGCTGTTCTTCGCCTCCAACGCGCTGTACCCGACCAGCCTCATGCCCGGCTGGCTGCAGGCGCTGAGCGCGGTCAACCCGCTCAGCTACCAGGTCGACGCGCTGCGCGGACTGCTGCTCGGCACCCCGGCGCACCTGCTGCTCGACTTCGCCGTCCTGGCCGTGTCGGCGGTGCTCGGGATCATCGCCGCGTCCGCGTTGCTGCCGAGGCTGGCGCGATGATC
>JABFVJ010000200.1 GCA_013362835.1 Nonomuraea sp.
GTAGGCGCGAAGGGCGCGCAGCAAGGTGGGGGCGTCGACGCCGGCCGTCGCGCCCCTGACCGGGATGTCCTGGCCGATCAGGGTCTTGAAGAGGTCGATCGCGGCCCAGGTGCCGAGCGGGGTCAGCGCCACGGAAGCGCCCTCGCGCACGACCAGCCGCAGCCGCGCGAGCTCGTCGGCCGCCTCCTCGGTCAGCTCGGGAATCTCCGCGACCGGCAGGGGGCCGCGATGGCTGAGCAGCATCAGCAGGGTGCTGGTGCCGGGGTCGAGCGCCTCGGGGTCGGACTCGGGCGCGAACAGGGAGTAGAGGATGTCGCCCCAGGTGTCCAGAACGTCCTCGGCGGGGCCCGAGGCGAGGGTCTCGGCCGCGCGGCCCGCCGTGGCGGCGCCGTCGTCGAGCAGGTCGACGATCCGGCTCTCCACGGCCACCCGCCACAACCGCCTGTCGTACGCCTCGCCCGCCTCCACCAGGTCGAGCAGCGCGTGGACGACGGGGGTCTCGCGCACCATGGCCGCGAGGTCGTCGGCCGGCAGGAGGCGCACCGGGGGCTGGAGGGTCACGAGCGGCATGAGATCGGCTTGAAGGATGTCCACGCTGGGTAAGGTTACTGTCTCATTGCGTGATGTTGCCGTCGCTTTGCCTTCCAGGGGCGCCGAAAAACGCGTGGGATTCTGTCGGAGGCCGGTGATAGAAAACAAGTTCGATGCCCGCCCACCGTCAAGGGGTTCCACCGTGACCACCGGCAGTTCGGAGTTCTCCGTCGACGGCCCGCGCCACGACCGCCGCGGCCCCGTCCGCTGGATCTGGTCCCATCTGCGCCGTCACCCGCTCCCCCTGACCGGGTTCCTCGGCGGGTCGCTGGTCATGGTGGTGCTCAACGCCATGATCCCCCAGCTCACCGGCGCGGCCTTCGACGCCGTGCTGGGCGGCAGGGGCGGGGCGGCGGCCGCGCTCGGCCTGGTCTCGCTGGCGCTGCTCGCGATCGTGTCGGCCCGCGGCCTGTTCGACCTCGTCGCCAGGATGGGCAGCGAGGTGCTGGCCAAGCGGCTGGAGCGCGACGCCCGCGACGAGCTCTACGTGAGCCTGCTCGGCAAGAGCCAGACGTTCCACAACCGGCAGCGGGTCGGCGACCTGATGGCGCGGGCGGCCAACGACATCCGCCAGCTGTCCATCATGGTCACGCCGGGCGTCGACCTGATCGTCGACTCCGGGCTCACCGGCCTGGTGCCCCTGGTCTTCATCGCCGCGATCGACCCGCGGCTGCTGCTCGTGCCCGGCGTGTTCGCGGTCGTGTTCGCCATCGCGCTCCGCCACTACATGGCCCAGCTCAACCCGGTGGCGACGCGGATGCGCGACCAGTTCGGCGACCTCAACGCGGGCCTGAGCCAGGCGGTGCGCGGCATCGAGGTCATCAAGGTGACCGCGCAGGAGGCCCAGGAGCGGCGGCGCTTCCGCTCGCTCGCGCGGCTCTACCGCGACTCGTTCGTGCGCAACGGCCTGGTCCAGGCGCGCTACCTGCCCACGCTGCTGTTCGCGTGCGCCATGGCGGGGGCGTTGTGGCACGGGCTCTCCCTCCAGGCCGCCGGCGCGATCACGGTCGGCGACCTGGTGGCCTTCATGGGGCTCATGGGCATGCTCGGCTTCCCGACCCAGATCTCGATCTTCACGTTCTCGCTGGTCCAGCTCGGCATCGTGGCCGCCCGCCGCATCCTCGACATCGTCAACGCCGAGAGCGAGCTGGAGCAGCGGTCCGGCGGCCACGCCGCGCGCGTCGCCGGCGAGATCGTCTTCGACGACGTGACCTTCGGCTACGACGGGGGCGATCCGGTGATGCGCGGGGTGTCGTTCACCGTGCGGCCGGGCGAGACGGTGGCGATCGTCGGCGAGACCGGGTCGGGCAAGAGCACGCTGACCAAGCTGGTGCCCCGCATCTACGACGTCACCTCGGGCCGCGTCCTGGTCGACGGCGTCGACGTCCGCGAGTGGGACCTCGACTCGCTGCGTTCCCAGATCTCCACCATCGAGCAGGACATCGTGCTGTTCTCCCGCTCGGTGGCCGAGAACATCGGCTTCGGCCTGGGCCAGCGGGCCGACCGCGCGGCCGTGGTCAGGGCGGCGGAAGACGCGCAGGCGGCCGAGTTCGTGGCCGAGCTCGACGACGGCTACGACACGGTCATCGGCGAGCGCGGCGTCACCCTGTCGGGTGGCCAGCGCCAGCGGCTCGCCATCGCGCGGGCGCTGCTGACCGACCCGCCGATCCTGGTGCTCGACGACTCCACCAGCGCCATCGACTCCGCGACCGAAGACCGCATCCAGCAGGCCATCGGCCGCATCCAGGAAGGGCGCACGACGCTGCTGATCACCCACCGGCTCTCCCAGATCCGCTGGGCCGACAAGGTCCTGCTGCTCAGGCGCGGCGAGCTGGCCGGCTACGGCACCCACGACGAGCTGATCCGCAGCAGCCCGCTCTACCGCCGCATCTTCTCCCACTACGACGAGGTCACGGCCGGCGACGATGCGCCGGCGGAGCAGGAGCGGGTGCACTGATGGGCTTCATCATGGACGGCCTCGACGCCGAAGACTACGACCGCACCTACGACGACCGGGAGCTGCTGCGCCGGATCACGTCGTACTTCCGGCCGAAGCTGGGCGCGATGCTCCTGGTCGCGGCCATGATCGTGCTCGTCTCCTCGGCGCAGGCGGTGCTGCCGCTGCTGGCCAGCGAGGGCGTCGACGCGATCCAGGACGGCACGATCGGCGACGTCGCCTGGCGCCTCACGCTGGGCATCCTCCTCGCCGGCGGGCTGAGCTGGGCGTTCAACTTCGTGCGCCAGTGGTACAGCGCCCGGGTGACCGGCGATGTCGTGCTGCGCCTGCGCGAGGACGCCTTCGACGCCGTGCTCGAACGCGACCTGTCCTTCTACGACGAGACCCCCTCGGGCCGCATCGTCAGCCGGGTCACCTCCGACACCGACGACTTCGCCACGGTCTCCACGCTGACGATGGACCTGATCAGCCAGGTGCTGATGGTCGGGTTCGTCACGGTGCTGCTGTTCCTGCGCAGCGTCGAGCTCGCGCTGCTGACCCTGCTCGTGGTGCCGGTCGTGATGGGCCTCGCGCTGCTGTTCAGGCGCATGGCGCGGGCCGGCACGCGCCGGGCGCAACGCTCGCTGAGCCGGGTCAACGCCAACCTCCAGGAGACCATGGGCGGCATCGCCGTGGCCAAGAACTTCCGCCAGGAGCAGCAGGTCTACGACGAGTTCCGGCCCATCAACGAGCAGAGCTACCAGGTGACGCTCCGGCAGGGCTTCGTCTTCTCGGCCATCTTCCCCGTGCTGTTCCTCGTGGCCGGGCTCGCCACGGTCGCGCTCGTCCAGCTCGGCGGCACGTCGGTGCTCGGCCGCGGTCTGACGGCCGGCGACTGGTACCTGTTCCTGCAGGGTGTGGCGCTCTTCTGGATGCCGCTGACCTCCATCGCCGCCTTCTGGTCGCAGTTCCAGCAGGGCCTGTCGGCCGCCGAGCGGGTCTTCGCGCTGATCGACGCCCCGCCCCGGGTCGTGCAGACGGGCTCGGCGGCCCCGGGCAGGCTCGCCGGGCGCGTCGAGTTCGACGACGTCACCTTCGGCTACGACCCGGCGAGCCCCGTGCTGCGCCACTTCGACCTGGTCATCGAGGCGGGCGAGACCGTGGCGCTGGTCGGCCACACCGGCGCGGGCAAGTCCACGCTCGGCAAGCTGATCACCCGCTTCTACGAGTTCCAGGAAGGCCGCCTGCTGATCGACGGCCACGACATCCGCTCGCTCGACCTCGGCGCCTACCGGCGGCAGATCGGCGCGGTGCCGCAGGCGCCGTTCCTGTTCAGCGGCACGGTCGCCGACAACATCCGCTACCCGCGTCCCGAGGCGGGTGACGCGGAGGTGCTGGCCGCCGCGGCGGCGGTCGGCGGCGGCGACTGGATCGACGCCCTGCCCCACGGCCTGGAGACCGACGTGGGCGAGCACGGCCGCGCCCTGTCGATGGGGCAGCGGCAGCTCGTCGCGCTGGCCCGCCTGCTCATCCAGGACCCGGCGATCGTGGTGCTCGACGAGGCCACCGCCAGCGTCGACCCGCTGACCGAGGCGCAGATCCAGGAGGGCCTCGACCTGGTGCTGGCCGGCCGCACGTCGATCGTCATCGCCCACCGGCTGTCCACCATCGAGCACGTCGACCGCATCATCGTGCTCGACCACGGCCGCATCGTGGAGGAGGGCGATCACGCCTCGCTGCTGGCCAGAGGCGGCCGCTACTGCCAGGTCTACAACACCTACTTCCGCCACCAGTCGCCCAACTACCGGCCCGACTCCGGCTTCGTCGCCGTCGGCGAGAGCTGACGTCTCACATGACGAGCCGCTGGTGCCTGCTGCTGCGCCACTCCACGACGAGCACGGTGGCGTCGTCCTGGAGCCGCCCGTGCTGGTGCTCCAGGATGGCCTGCACCAGGCGCCGCAGCGTCTCGGGCGCCGACAGGCCGTCGGCCTCGTGCCGGATGATGAAGTCGATGAACCGCTCCAGCCCGAACAACTCCCCGTCCGGGCTCTGCGCCTCGATGATCCCGTCGGTGTAGAACACCAGCCGGTCGCCGGGCTGGAGCTGGTAGTGCAGCTCGCCGGTGTCCTGGCCCATCCTGAAGCCCATGGGCGGGTCGGGTTCGCCGGCCAGGGTGGCCACCCGCTGGCCTTCGCGGATGACCAGCGGCGGATGATGCCCCCGGTTCACCCAGGCCAGCCGCCCCGTACGGAGATCGAGCTCGGCCAGGACCCCGGTGGCGAACCGGCCGGTGAACTGCTCGGCGATGGCCGCGTCGATCCTCTCGCCCGTGCCGACGAGATCCCCGCCCTGACGCCGGCTGTTCCTCGACGCCCCCACGGCGACGGTGGCGGTCAGCCCGGCCGAGGTGTCGTGGCCCATCGCGTCGAAGATCGACACGTGGAGCGTGTCGCCGTCGATGGCGTAGTCGAAGCTGTCGCCGCCCACCTCGTACGCCGGTTCGAGCACCGCGCTGACCACGACCTCGTCGTTGGCGAACGTCCCCGGCGGCAGCAGGGGAAGCAGGACCTCGGCCGACAGCGTCATCGGGTGGGCGCGTACCAGCCGGGCGTAGGAGTCGCTGTGCGGCCGCTTGCTGATCACCAGCACCGCGATCAGCGAGGCGAGCTGCCGCGCCCGCCAACTGGAGACCTCGCCGTCGTCCGGCACGGTCACCCCGAGCACGCCCACGCGCTCGGTGCCGTCGAGCAGCGGCAGCCACAGCCGCCTGGCCGCATCGCCGGGAACGTCAGGAGCCTGGACGACCTTGGCGTTGCGGAAGGCGAGGCCCGCGAGCGTGCCGTCGATGCGCAGGGGCAGTAGCGGCGCGCCGGAGGAGTCGCGCTGCTCCGGGAGCGGGACCAGGAGCTGCTGCTGCAGGTCGGTGACGTAGAGCACGCTCTCGGAGAAGCCCACCAGGGCGGCGTGCTCGGCGACGACGCGCGGCAGGTCCTCCATCGCCATCAGATGGTTGGCGGCCAGCAGCCCGCCCAGCATCAGCTCACCGTCACTCCGCATCCGGCACACCCTTCCCCAGGCCCGACCGGTCTCCTACCCAGGTACGCGGGTGAGCTCCAGTACGTCGGCGAGTTGCCGCGGCGTCGGCGTGATCCGCAACGTCTCGTCGATCTCCCGTTCCGCCCACTCGCGATGCCGGGGCTCGGCCTGCTCGTCGAGGGCGATCCGGGTCTGGACCAGCAGGAAGTTCAGCCGGGACGCGACCAGCATGGAGAAGTCGGTCAGCCGCTCGACCCGCCCGGGGCCGCCTTCGCGCACGTACGCCTCGTACATGCGGCGCATGGCGTCGAGGTCGGGGCCGTCGCAGAACCAGTCGAACAGGGCCCGCGCGAGCTCACGTCCGGGCGCGGCCGGGCCCAGGTTGTCCCAGTCGACGACGACCAGCGCGCCCGTGGGGTCGGCCAGCACGTTCTCCGGGTGCAG